>JBOGIZ010000071.1:0-8204 GCA_050747805.1 Vicinamibacterales bacterium
GACGTAGGCTGTCTACGGCTTGTTCCAGGGCGTCGTGTGGCAGAATTCAAACCATGGCCGCGATGATCGACATCTACAACAACGACACGAACGAGCTGATCGGCTCGGTGACCGAAGCGGATCTCAAGGTGCTGATCGACGATCTCGAGGAAGAATCAGCCGAGGATCGCGACTATTACATCGACCGCGCCACGATCGATCTCATTGGCGACGGCCGCGCCAGCGAGCACCTCATGGGCCTTCTCCGCAAGGCGCTCGGAGACGCGGAGGGCGTCGAGATTCGCTGGCAGCGGCATCCATAAAACGGCTGGCGCGCCCACTCGCGCCCGATCCATCATGGCGGCCGACATGAATACGCGCCGCCAGTTCCTTATCAGAGCGCCGCTCGGCTTTCTCGTGACGGCCGCGGCCTGCCGCGGAGGCCTGCCGCAGTCGGGGACCTATGCGGCTCAGACGCCGGCGCCTGGCGCGTCCTCGCCCTCCGGCACCCCCGGCGCGCCGCCGACGTTCGGCACCGGCACGGGGTCGGGTCCCGAGGTGACGCCGCAGACGTTCGCTGAAGCCGAAAAGCTGATGCAGATCACGATGACGCCTGCCCAGCGCCAACAGGCGGCGGAGTCGTGGCGGACGACGATGGCGCCGTACTTGGAACGACGCACGGGACCGCGCAAAGTGGCGATCGCGGCGGCGGATACGCCGGCGCTTCTGTGGAATCCGGCGCTGCCTGGCGTCCCGATTCCGGAGCTGCGCGACCGATTCGTCCGGTCGTCCAGCGCCGCGGGCGCGCTGCCGGGACGAGACGAGGACATCGCGTTCGCGCCGGTGTCGCAGCTTTCGCGCTGGATCGAATCGCGCACGCTGACGTCCCAGCGGTTGACGGCGATCTATCTCGATCGCATCGCGCGGTTCGACTCGAAGACCCGCGCCATCATCACTCTGACAAAAGATCACGCGCTCGCGCGCGCGAAACAGGCGGACATGGAAGTCGCGGCGGGAAAGTACCGCGGTCCGCTTCACGGGATCCCCTACGGCGTCAAGGATCTGCTCGACACGAAAGGCATTCTGACGACCTACGGCGCCGAGCCGTTCAGGAATCGCGTGCCGTCCGCGGATTCCGCCGTCGTGCGGCGTCTGAACGACGCCGGCGCGGTGATGGTCGCGAAGCTGTCGCTCGGCGCTCTGGCGCTCAACGACATCTGGTTCGGCGGCCAGACGATGAATCCGTGGCTGCTCGAGGAAGGCGCGTCGGGATCGAGCGCAGGTCCAGGCGCCGCCACCGCGGCCGCCTATGTCGCGTTCGCCGTCGGCAGCGAGACCGGCGGATCGATTGTCGCGCCGGCAATGCGCTGCGGTGTGACGGGGTTTCGGCCGACGTTCGGACGTGTCGCGCGTACGGGCGCGATGACGCTGTGCTGGTCGCTCGACAAGCTGGGACCGATGGCGCGCTCGGTGGAAGACACGATGTTCGTGCTGCAGGCGATTACCGGCCCTGATGCGGGCGACCCGTCGAGCGTGCCGAGCCGCCTGGATTTCGACGCGAACGCATCCATCGCCGGACTCAAAGTCGGCTACATCGCGAAGTGGATGCAGGAGGAGCCGGCCACCGACGTCGATCGCGCCGCGATGGACGCCATGAAGAAGCTGGGCATGCACCTGAAGGAAGTGACGCTGCCCGATTGGCCCTACGATTCGCTGAATCCGGTTCTTTTCGCGGAAGGGGCAGCGTCATTCGAGGATCTCGCCCTGAATCATCAACTCGAGACGATGCGAGTGCAGGTCAAGGACGCGTGGCCGAATCTGTTCCGCCAAGCGCGTTTCCTGTCCGCCGTTGACACCGTCCAGGCGGATCGTCTTCGCCGCAAGGTGGCACTCGAAATGGCGCGCGTGTTCAGGGAGGTCGACCTGCTGATGGTGCCGTCGCTCCGCGACGAGCAGTTGGTCATCACGAACTTCACCGGACATCCGTCGCTGACGATGCGGGCCGGGTTCGTGAAGGTATCGGAGGCGCGCAGCGACTGGGCGCCGGATCCGGAGCATCCACTGTCGAAATTCAATCCGCCGCGCCGCGTGCCCCACGGCATCACGCTCCTCGGCCGTCTGTTCGACGACGGCTTGCTCGGCCGCGTCGGCGTCGCGCTCGAGCGCGCCTTCGGCGTCGTCAGCGAGCGGCCGTCGGGATTCTGAGTGCCGCGGCGGAAACGCAGATGAGCGCGCACGTTGTGAGAAGCGTTCTGAGTCTCATTGTCGGCGTCCCGCTGATGGCGTGGTTCCTGTCACAGTGCCGCAAGCCAAGCGGACCGATGGGCCGCCGTGTTGTCGCGGCCATGAATCTCACGCACTCCGGACTGACCGAGTGGGGACTGACGCACGTTGCGGTTCGGACGACGGATGCGATTCTGGATGTCGGGTGCGGAGGAGGCCGGACCGTCCAGAAGCTGTCGGCGCTTGCGCCCAGCGGCCGCGTCACAGGGATCGATTACTCGGACGCGAGCGTGGAAGCATCAAAGGCGCTGAACGCGGGGGCGATCGCGGAAGGCCGAGTGACGATCACGTCCGGGTCCGTCGCGGCGCTGCCGTTTCCAGATGGCGCGTTCGATCTCATCACGGCGGTCGAGACGCACTACTACTGGCCGAATCTACCGGGCAGCGTACGCGAAGTGCTGCGCGTGCTCAAACCCGGCGGCACGTTCGCGATCATCGCCGAAACCCATCGCGCGGGACGGCTGCTCGGCGCCCACGGTGTGATCATGAAGATATTGCTCCGCGCCGCGGTCCTCACGCGAGCGCAGCATGAGGCGCTGTTGGCGCAGGCGGGATTCACCAACGTGGCGGCCGACACGAAAGGCGCCTGGATCTGCGTGACAGGCCGCAGGCCGGCCGCATGAGTGGGTCGCCGACCGACGCGGCGCCGCTGATAGCCAGCCGTCGCGGCGCGCTCGCGGGGTTCATCGGCACGGCGGTCGAGACCTACGATTTTTTCCTCTATGGCACGGCCGCCGCGCTCGTGCTCAATCGTCTGTACTTTCCGACGCTCACGCCGTTTGTCGGCACACTCGCGTCACTCGCGACCTACAGCGTTGGTTTCGCCGCGCGTCCAATCGGCGGCATCGTCATCGGGCACTACGGCGATCGCATCGGACGCCGGTCGATGCTCGTCCTGACGCTCGTCTCGACCGGGGGCGCGACGACGTTGATCGGACTGCTGCCGACCTACAGCCAGATCGGGGTGTGGGCACCGGCGATTCTCGTGCTCCTGCGGCTCGTGCAGGGATTTGCCGTTGGCGGCGAATGGAGCGGCGCCGCTCTGATCGCGGTCGAGCACGCGCCCGCGGGATCCCGCGGGTTCTACGGAAGCTGGACGCAGGTTGGCACGCCCGCCGGCCTGTTGCTGTCGACAGCGGCGTTCGCGATCGCGTCGCGGCTCCCCACCGCAGAGTTTCTGGCGTGGGGCTGGCGCATACCGTTTCTGGCCAGCATCGTTCTGGTCGCGATTGGTCTGGTCATTCGGCTTCGCGTGCCAGAAACGCCCGCGTTTCTGAAAGTCCAGGCGGAGCGTTCTCACGCGCGGCGGCCGGCGCTCGACGCGTTGAAGACGCATCCACGAGAAGTTCTTTTAGCGATCGGCATCCGCATCGCCGAGAACGGCGCGTTCTACATCTACACGGTCTTCGTGCTCGTCTACGCGACCCGGCATTCGGGACTTTCGCGTCAGACGATCCTCACGGCGATCGTCAGCGGCGCGGCGTGTCTGCTGTTCGCGATTCCACTGTTTGGCGCCCTTTCCGACCGCGTCGGCCGGCGTCCGGTGTATCTGCTCGGGGCATGCGTCACCGCCGTGTTCGCGTATCCACTGCTGCGGCTGCTCGATACGGGCTCGGGCGCCGCGGCGTGCGTCGCGTTGATCATCGCGCTCGCGCTCGGGCACGCGCCGATGTACGGGCCGCAGGCCGCGTTCATGTCGGAGCTCTTCGGCACGAACGTCCGCTATTCGGGCATGTCGCTCGGATCGCAGCTCTCGTCGGTGATTTCAGGCGGCCTGTCGCCGTTCATCGCCACCGCGCTGCTGCCGTACGGCCGCGTGGCGCTCGCGTCCTACACCGTCGCTATGGCTGCCGTCACTATCATCGCCGTGCTGCTCGCGCCGGAGACGCGGCAGCGCGACATCGACGCGGCGAGGCAGCCACATTAGCCGGAGCCAGCGGTTATTGCGGCTCACCGACGAGCTCGAACGCCGCCCAGTCCGCCGGCAACGGATATCGAGTCCGCGTTGCCAGGGCGGCGGAGCGGAGCGCCTGCGCAGTCGTTCGTCCGTCGAGCAGCTCGGCGTAGAAGTGATCCATGAGGGTGGCCGTCGCCCGATCGCTGACGTCCCACTGACTGACGATGACCGCGGGCGTGCCGGCGTACAGAAAGGCGCGAGTCATTCCGAGGACGCCATCGCCTGTCAGACGGCCGAGGCCCGTCGAGCATCCACTCAGCACGACCAGCCGCGCGGCCAGCGTCATTCCAAAGATCTCGTCCACACGCAGGTATCCATCGTCGCCGTCGCCGGCGCCAAGCAGCAGCGACGACGCGAGCGGACGATCCGGAACAATGACGCCGTGCACGGCAAAGTGCAGCACTCCGTACCGCGCGGCATTCTGTCTCACGGCCGATTCGGTTGCATCGGCGCCCGTGAGCAATCGTGCGTCGGAGCCGAAACGCTGGGCAATCCGTTGCCCTTCGACGTCCGCTCCTGGCAGGCGTTCGGCTCTGCTTTCCGCCGGCGGGATCGGGTCCGCGACGATGAGCGCGCTGCGGGCGTGCGTGGCGGCCGCGCGGCGCTTGTCGGCGGTGTACTCGAATACAGACACGGCCGGCGCGGCCGCCAGCGCGTGGCGCGCGATGAGCGGCTGCCCTCGCGCGTTCTCGAGGGCTGCGAAGGGGACCAGCAGCAGCGGTCCGTACGGCATCATCACCACCGAATCGTCGGCTGATTGCGGCAGCCAACGCTCGACCGGCGCGATGAGATCCCTATCGAGCGTCCGGAGGAGCGCGTGCGCGGTCGTCGCGCCCGCCGCACCCTTCTCGATCGCCGACCGAACGCGACGCGTGAGCTGCTCCAGCCGGCGTCGCCCGACGCGGACCGCGGCGCTGTGCAGCGCGCCGTCTGGAGCGACGGTCCATATAAGCACACGGTCCTCGGCCGTCAGATACTCGACGAATGTTCCGTTGAGACGAGCGGCTTCGCTGCGAATATCCTCGAGGCTCGGACTGGCGGCCGTCTGGAGGCTGGCGAGTTCGCGGCCGCGCGCCGGCGCATCCGGTGCAAGCGCCTGCTTGCGGCTCTCGAGCAGATCCGCGAAGGCGCGGGCGCGTCCGGCTTCTGCGGCTTCGAGCGCTTCGCCCGGGCGGCCCTCATCGATCAGATCGAGCGCGAGCTGCTCGAAGACGATGCGCCGGTTGTCGAGATACGCGATCTTTCCGGCGTCGGATGAGAGCGCCCCTCGCAGCGTGTCGATGATCCGGACGCTTTCGCGCAGCTTCTCGATCGCGTCGCCTCGTCGTCCCGCGGCGGCGTCGACCGCCGCCGAGGCGCGCAGCGCATCCCATTCGCGCTCTGGCCGCTCCATGGCACGCGCGAGTCCGAGCGCTTCGTTGCTGTCGCGGCGGGCGGACTCCAGGTCGCCGCGCCCAAGGGCGAGGCCGGACCGCGCAATCAGCGTGGACGCGGCTCCCGCGCGATCGCCGATCCCCCGTCGAATCGCGAGCGCCTCGGTGTAATTGGCCAGCGCCGCGCGCGGCTCGCCGCGCGCCTCGTCTATCTCTCCCAGATTCTGGAGCGCGGACGCCTCGTCACTCTTCGCGCCGATGCGTCTAGCGATGGCCAGTTCCTGTCCGAGCGCGGCGCGCGCGTGCGCGCGATCGCCGATGTCCCAGTACGACCCCGCGACGTTGACGAGCCCGAGCATTTCGAGGCGCGGCTGGCCCGACCGCAGCGCGAGGTCGAGCGCCCGATGGTTGAACTGCAGCGCTCGATCCTGTTCACCGATTTCGGTGTACAGCACCCCCATGTTGCCAACCGCGATCGCCTCGTTCGGCACATCGTCGAGCCCTGCGTAGATCTCATACGCTCGCTGATACCCGGCAAGCGCCTCGGCGTATCGCCCGAGGTTCTTCAAGGTAATGCCGCGCTCGTACGCGAGGTGGGCGGCCTGCGCGGTGGTTTCGCCGGCGAGCACCGGCTGGGCCTGGTCGTAGGTTGCCAACGCCTCGCGGTACTCGCCCTTCAGATCGTGAATCGCTCCGATGGCAATCCGGCTCAGCGCGGCATCGCGCGCGTCGTCCAGTTTTGTGTAGATATCGAGCGCGTCATGGGCCAGTGCGAGGCCGTCCTCGTACGAGGCCTGGTTCTTGCGCATCTGGGCAAGCGCCAGAAGGGTGCGCGCCAGGTGCGGTTGATCGTTCGTGGCGCGCTCGTCTGCGACCGCCGCCTGCCAAAACTGCTCGGCACGGTCGTACTTGCCGAGGCGATAGTACGCCTGGCCCGCGAGGAACTGCAGTTCGCCCTGTTCATGATCGCCAGACGCCAGCACGGCGACCGGTTCGAGAAGCTGAGCGGCCTCCGCATAGCGGCCGTTCGCCAGAAGTTCGTCTGCCTGGCGCATGGCATCGGCCGACTGGTCCGGCTTCTGGCCTTGCGGTGGCGCTCCTATCGTCAGCGCGACCAGAACCGCAACCCAGACGCGCGCGGCAGGGAACATGGGTCATATATAATCCCATGCGTTCCCGTTTTCCAGCAGAGTTCCCACAGCCGTGGATCGTCATCCCGAGGACGACTCGACGCTCGTGCGCCGATGCCTGGCCGGCGACGGACAGGCCTGGCAGGTGTTCGTCGACACTCACCGGCGCGGCATGATTGCGCTCGGACGCCGGATTCTGCCCCTGCAGGATGCCGAAGACGTCGTCGATGCCGTGCTTGCCGATCTCTGGCAGCGAGGGAGGCTCTCCAGCTTCCAAGCGCGCAGTTCGCTTCGAACCTGGCTGGGTGCGGTGGTGATCAATACGGCGCTCAACGCGCGGCGCGCCGCCGCCACCCGTGCCGCCAACGCGGTTGCGGCCGCTCCGATCGAGTCAGCCCGTGCAGATCCACCTTCCGATCAACTCCAGGCTGTCCTCCGGGACGCCATCGCGGCGCTCGCCCCGGCACGCCGAACGCTGGTCCTGCTGTATTACGAACAGGATCTCTCGCTCGAGGCCATCGGCGGCCTGCTGGGCTGCTCGAAATCGACCGTGAGCCGCGAGCTCCGGGATGCGCGCGCTGAGATCCGCCGCTCCGCCGATCGAATGGCCCGGGACCGCTGGGGCTCGTCCCTCGAATCGCTGCGCGAGGGCGTCGATCTCGCTCGGCTGGATCTCGACCTTCGCGCCTCGTGCGCGCCGTCTGGCAACAAGACGGGACCGGGCGTGTCTAAACTACGATCGAGCTCATGAACGCACCCACTGCGGCGCATCGCGACGACGGCGAGCCCGATCTCAACGCGCTCGCGGCGTTTGTTGACGGCACGATCGCTGCGGCCGATCGCTCAGCGTTGATCGCTCATCTCGCCGGATGCGAGCGCTGCCGCGTGATTGCCGCGGAACTGGCTCGCGCGCCGCGGGCCGCAGGCTCACGTTTCTCGCGGCCGGCCCTTGCGATCGCGGCCAGCATCGCCATCGCGGCGATCAGCGGCGGAGCCTATCTGCTCGTGCTGAATCGCCAGCCGCCGCCGTCGCCGCCGTCGACCGAAGCAACCCCCTCGCACGCCGCGCCGCCAGCCGCAGCGTCGCCGGCCAAAGAAACGCCGTCCGCGCCGTCGGCTGCAGCACCGGCGGCGCCTCCGCACGAGCGGACGCGCGCCGCGGGCACGACCACGGTTCACGGAAAGACGTTCCGCCTCGTCGCCGGAGAATGGATCGACACCACCTACCGTGAAGCGGACTTTCCGCCGGCCGTGGACATTACGTCCCCGAGCGGGCTGGCCGCCCGTCCGGCCCTGCGTCCGTTCGCAAGCCTGGGATCCCGCTTCACTGTGGTGATCAACGGCACCGTCTACCGCGTGTCAATCCCGTAAGTCTGCAACAAAGTCCAACCGCGCGTGTCAAAGGCACGATCGCGACGGACTCTTCCGCTCAGTAGGCCCGAACGCCTGCGCTAGAGCGTTTTCTGATCCGATGTAGTAACC
>JBOGIZ010000072.1:0-3470 GCA_050747805.1 Vicinamibacterales bacterium
GGATCGACGACGAGCGCAGTGATGTATTTCGTGTCGTCGAGTCCCACGTGGCGCCACGTCGCGCCGGCATCGTCCGATCGGTACACACCGTCGCCCAGCGTCGTATTGCCCGTTCCCGCGTAGACGATCGACGGATTCGACGGCGCGACCGCCACGGCGCCGAATCCGGTCACGGGCATGGCGTCGGAAATCGCGGTCCAGGTCGTGCCGCCGCTCGTCGTTTTCCAGAGCGCCCCTGCCGGCGTGCCGAGGTAGTAGGTGGCCGGATCGCCGGGCACTCCGGCCACGATCCAGGATCGTCCGGGCCGCGGCGGTCCGATGAACCGCCAGCGCATACCGGCAAAGAACGGCGCATGCGACGGCGTAGGCACCTGCAGACCTGCCGCGGCGGCCGCGGCGAACACCAGCAGCAACACATGCTTCATGGCCAGGAATGGTATCGCAGAGGTAAACCGGAACGCCGGACTTCTCGTCAAACGGTCCATGCGTTCCGTGTCTGATTTCCGGCTCGCGCTCCGCGGGCTCCGCCGCAGCCCGTTGTTTGCGTCGATCGCGATTGCGTCGCTCGCGCTCGGCATCGGCGCGAACACCGCGATTTTCACTTTGCTCGACCAGATTCTGCTCCGCGCGCTGCCGGTCAGCCATCCCGAACAGCTCGTCATGCTGTATCAGCAGGCCGATAACATGGGCAGCAACATGGGCGCGCGGATGAATTCGTATCCGCTCTACCAGGACCTGCAGAAGAAAGCCGAACCGCTGTCGGAGGTGATCTGCCGACGTCTGGTGCCGGCGTCGGTCACCGTCGACAATCAGACGGAGCGCGTCGGCGCCGAGATGGTATCGGGCAATTACTTTACGATGCTCGGCGTCCGGCCGGCGATTGGCCGCCTCTTCAATTCCGCCGAAGACGACCAGACGTTCATGGGGCACCCGGTCGTCGTGCTGAGCTACGCGTACTGGGACAAGCGCTTCGCGCGGGATCCCGCTGTCGTCGGCAAGAAAATCCTCGTGAACAACAGTCCGATGACGATCGTCGGTGTATCGGCGGAAGGGTTTGCCGGTCTCGATCCGACTGAAGCGCCCCAGATCCGCGTGCCCATCCTGATGCAGCCTGCGATGATGCCCGATATGGGCTGGCTGCACATGGACGATCGCCGCGCACGCTGGGTGCAGGTGTTCGGACGTCTGAAGCCGAGCTACACCATCAAGTCGGCGCAGCCGCCGATGCAGGGTCTGTACACGCAGATTCGCGCGTACGAAATGACGCTGCCGGCGGCGAAGGACTGGTCGGCGTACGCGCGCACCAAATTCATGCAGGGCCGGCTGCTGCTCACAAAGGCCGATGTCGGCTTCTCGCCGCTGCGCAACGATTTTTCAACGGCGCTGATCGTCCTCATGTGCATGGTTGGACTGGTGCTGCTCATCGCGTGCGCGAACGTCGCGAATCTGCTGATCGCGCGCGCGTTCATGCGGCAGAAGGAAATCGCCCTGCGCCTGTCGCTCGGGTCGTCGCGCGGGCGCCTCGTTCGGCAGTTGCTGGTGGAGAGCCTCGTCCTTGGGACCGCGGGCGGCGCGCTCGGCATCGGTCTGGCCGTGCTGCTGACCCGGACGCTTCTCTCGATGGTCCCGCAGGACGAGCAGCCGATCATCGTCGCGGCCGCCCCCGACGCGCGGATTCTTCTGTTCGCGCTGGGGTTGACGCTCGTGACCGCGATCGTCTTCGGCCTCTTGCCGGCGATGCGCGCGAGCCGCTCGGATCCGTGGACGACCTTGAAGGACACGATGGGATCGATCGCGGGCACGGCGGGATCGCTGTTCCTGCGCAAGGGACTCGTGGCCGTCCAGGTCGCGCTCAGCTTTCTGCTGCTGTTCGGCGCCGGGCTGTTCGTCCGCAGCCTGCAGAACCTCAAGTCGACGAACGCGGGCGTGACGCTCGACAACCTCATGACGTTTCAGCTCGCGCCGGCCCTCAACGGCTACACCGACGCGAAGGCGACCATCTTCTACAACGAGCTGCTCGATCGCCTGAGGGCGATTCCCGGCGTGCAATCAGCGGGCATGGCGACTGTGCCGATTCTCTCCGGGGACGAATGGGACAGCACGATGGCCGTCGAAGGACACAAACCGACTGACGGCGAAGACATGCAGGCGTTCATGAACGGCGTCTCGCCGGACTACTTCAAGACCGTGCGGACGCCGCTGCTCGAAGGGCGCGACTTCCGGCTGAGCGACGAGAAGCCCATTACAGGCCAGCCGGGAGACGCCGGCGTCGTCATCGTCAATCGCAGCTTCGCGCAGCACTTCTTCCCAGGACGGAGCGCGCTTGGCCGGCATGTTGGCTGGGGCGACGGTCCACGCAGCAAGCTGTCGCTCGAGATTGTCGGCGTCGTCGCGGACTCGCTCTACGAAGGTCCTCGCGAAGGCGTGCACCGGCAGGTGTTCGTGCCGAACTACGGCCGCGACCCGGCCGCGATGTACGTGCGGACGCAGGCGTCGTCGGCCAGCGTCGGCGGTCAGATTCGCAAGGCCGTGCAGGAGCTCGATGCGTCGATTCCTGTCTATTCGATGAAGACGCTCGAGGCGCAGCTCGACGACACGCTCCTGACCGATCGGCTCGTGGCGATGCTGTCGGCGGGCTTCGGCGCGCTCGCCACGCTGCTCGCGTCGATTGGGCTCTACGGCGTCATGGCGTTTGTCGTCGCGCGCCGGCGGAAGGAGCTCGGGATCCGCCTGGCGCTCGGCGCGCAGCCGGGCCTGGTCGTCTGGATGGTGATGCGGGAAGTGCTCGCGCTGCTGGCCATCGGGCTGGCGGTCGGCGTGCCGGCTGCCATGGGACTCGGGGGCTACATCGGGGCGCAGTTGTACGGCGTTAAGCCGCACGATCCCGCCGTCGCGCTGTCAACAGTCGTTCTCCTGGCGGTTGTCTCCGCCGCCGCGGGTCTGATTCCCGCCGGTCGTGCCAGCAGAATCGATCCGATCGTCGCGCTCCGCACTGAATAGCCGACAGCCCCTCGGATTAAAATGTTTCCGTGCACATCGAACCGAACAGCCTGGCCTGGCACTGGATCGAGCTGCAGGCTGTCGTGCCGTTGATCGTCGCCCTTCTCATCGCGTACCCCTTCTGGCATCATGGCCATGCGATCTTCGGCAATCTCACGGCGACCGTCATCCTGTTCGGAGCTGCCTTCGGGCTGATCATGCGCGAGCGCATCGAGCTCGATCGCATCTCGTCCGTGTGCCTGGACAAGGGGTATTTCTGTTTTCCGGAGCCGCCGGCGTTCACGCGCTTCGCGGTCTACTCGTGCATCGCGCTAGTGCAGGTCTTCCTGATTTTCTATATCAGCATCCGGGTCGAGGAGCGTCAGCGCGGCCGCGGCTACGCTCCCGAGTGGCGCCGCTAATCTTTCCGAGGGGCGTCGCCCCTCGGCCAGCCTCCGCTAAAGCTACGGCGGCCCGCCGAAGCCTCGGCG
>JBOGIZ010000073.1:0-1883 GCA_050747805.1 Vicinamibacterales bacterium
CGGCTGAACTCGCTATGGTCCTGGTCAACGACAGCAACATGAATTCTTGCCGTGCTGCCGTTCCCCTGATTCCCGAATACCATGGCAAAAATCGAGAAGAACAGCACCGGCAGCAGGAACGACAGCATCTGCGCCACGCGGTCGCGGCGCAGATTCGTCCAGTTGATCTTGAGCAGCGTGCGGATCATTCCCTGAGCTCCCTTCCGGTCAGATGGATGAAGACGCTCTGGAGGCTCGGACCCCGGACATCGACGTCCTCGATCTCGTGTCCGTCGCGGGCGAGCGCGTTCAGCAGGTCGGGCAGTTCACGAGCGACGTTCGCGACCTGTGCCCGCAACAGCCGCGGATCCTCAGGCACGACGGCGACGCCTTCAGGGAGGTCCGCGACCGGGCTATCCACGCGTACCGTCACGACCCGGTGTCCGCCGACCGTGCGCGCGACGAGTTCCGGCAGCGTTCCGGCGGCAATCACGCGGCCGTGATCGATGATGACCGTTCGCGAAGACCGCGCCTCGGCTTCCTCGAGGTGATGCGTCGTCAGCAGGAGCGACACGCCGGTGCGCATGAGCGCGGCGAGCATGTCGTAAATGCGCTCGCGGCTTTGCGGATCGACGCCGACGGTCGGCTCGTCGAGCAGCACCACGCGCGGCTTGTGAACGACTCCGCATGCAATGTTCAGGCGGCGCTTCATGCCGCCGGAAAGGTTCTTCACCTGGTCGCTGGCGCGATCCTCGAGACCGCTCATCGCGAGCGCCCACTCCGTCCGTTCGCCCAGGTGTTCTGCGGCGATCCCCTGGAGCCGGCCGAACGCCCGTAGATTTTCCCGCGCCGTCAGCAGCGGATAGACGGCCAGCTCCTGGGGCACGATCCAGAGATGCGGCGACGTTGTCCGGCCGGCGAGCGGCGTTCCGAAGAGCCGGATCTCGCCGGAATCGAGCTGTACTCGCCCGGCAATCGCGCGAATCAGCGTCGTCTTGCCCGCGCCATTCGGGCCGAGCAAGGCCAGCAGTTCCCCTTCCCTGAGCGCGAAGGTGGCTCCGTCGAGAGCCGTCGTCGAGCCGAACGTCTTTCGCGCACTGTCGATCGTGAGCACGTCCATGAGCGGATCTCCTCGCAGCCGCCTGAAGATACGCGGCACCGTGCGTCGGAGGTCCTGCGATCCGGCGAATGGCGGCAGGAGACCGGCGGCTGACGCCGCTCAGAGCGGCGGCGCCGACTCGAGTCGCGTCACGGGCGCCCCGGCGTACACCGCATCGCCCTTGAGCTTCGTGTATTTCGGCACGAAGCTGAGCGCGCCGATCTGCGTGTTGGCTTCGATCGTGACTCCGATTTCGATCACCGCGCCGATCCCGAGCGTCACGTTGTCGGCAAGTCGAATTCCTGCGGTCTTCACGATGCCCGCCTCGACCGTGTGACCAGACATGTGCACGGCGCTTCCGATCACGACGTCGTCGCCGCATTCGATCAGGTTGTAGTCGCTGACCGTCAGGCTGTTCACGAAGACACGGCGTCCGAGCCTCGCGCCGGCGAGCCGCAAGTGGAACGTCCAGATAGGCGTCCCGCGTACCAGGGTGCCCGCGACGATACGTGCCAGATGCATCGATGCGCCGTAACGTACCCAGGCGAGAAGCGCCCAGTCCATCTCCGCGATCCGCATCTCGGTGTCTGGAGGCGTGCGCCACCCAAGCGCGCGCACGGCGAGGGGTGAGACAATCATCAGACACATGGCAAACACGACGTACGATGGCGCGAGCGCCGCGCTGCACAGCACGACGCGCGCGTACGGATGCGGGCCGACTGTCGAGAACATCCAGCGCCATGCCACGACGACCGGGGCGGCCGACACGGCGCAGACGATGCCCTGCACGACGACGAGCGTGGCA
>JBOGIZ010000074.1:0-2096 GCA_050747805.1 Vicinamibacterales bacterium
GGCTGGCACGAGCCCGAATACGACAGCGGCACGGGACGATCGTGGCGATGGGCGAGCGAAACGTCGGCGCTCTGGGTCCGGCCGCTGGGCCGCTCTGTGACGCTCCGTCTCATTGGAGAGTCGCCGCTGCGATATTTCAAGGCGGCGCCGCACGTTCGCGTACTTGTTGGCGGCCAGGAAGTCGCGGCTTTCGATCCGTCCGCGGATTTCACCCAGCGCATCGTGCTGCCGGCAGACGCGCTTCAACGCGCGGACGGCCGCGTCACGATCGAATCGTCGAAGTTCTTCGTTCCGGCGGCACACGGCGCGGCGGACCAGCGGCATCTCGCCCTGCGCATTTACGGCGTGGCCGTGGAGTAGTCCGTACGCGCCGAGGGATTGCCACCCGGCTTACGCGCCAGGGCCAGCAGGGAGCTGCCTGCGGGCATCGGCACGAACCGCAGCGCCGCGGCTTCGAGCGCAAGCAGGGCCGACAGCGCGGCATTGACCGGCGCGGGGGGAATCGAGATCTCCTGCTGCGATTCCTCGTGGCCCGCGAGCCGCTGGGCGAACCGCGTCGCGGCCACCAGCGGGAGAATCGAGAAATTCGTGTACGACATCCAGTCGACCCGAAACCCAGCCCCCGCCAGGCGACGCCGCAGCCCCTTGCGGTCGTACCGGCGCACCTCGGCGGACAGGATTGAGTGATTGCCGCGCAACGCTTCGAGCGCCGCGACGTTGACGACGAGCGACCCGCCGGGCCGCAAGACCCGGAACATCTCCTCGATCGCCTGCCGCTCCGTCTCGTCGTTGAGCGAATAGAGCACGTCGAACGAGGTCACGAGGTCGAACGACCCCGCCGGAAATGGCAGGCGCGCGGCGGTGGCGCGGGCGAGCAGCGGCGCGCCGCGGGCCTTGGCGTACTGTAGTCCGGCCCACGTCAGGTCGATACCGTATACGCGGCCGTAACGGCGGAGCATTTCGAGGTTGTGCCCCGTGCCGCAGCCGCAGTCAAGCGCGTCGATCCGCGTGCCGCCCGCCGCGCGCGCGACGAGCGGTTCGACGAAGCGGCGGAAGCCGCGGAACCAGAAGTGACCTCGCTCGGCGCGCCGAGTGGCCTCGAGTAGCCGATCCATCGTGGTAAGCTCGAATGCGAAATCTTATACGCCCCCGCAGGAGATTGCAGATGAGAGGACGAGTTCGTGTGTGTGCCGCGCTCGCGCTCGCGGCCATAGTCGGTGTGAGCGCCTGCCACAAGAACAAGCCGACGGTGGCGCCGTCGCCGCCCCCGCCACCCGTGACGCAGCCGGCGCCGCCGACTACGCCGCCGCCACCTCCGCCGCCCGCGCCAGCGCCGCCGCACACGCCAACCCCGGACGAGCTCTTCGCCAGCAAGTCACTCGATCAGTTGAACAGCGAACATCCGCTCGGCGACGCGTTCTTCGATTTCAACTCGAACGAGATTCGGGACGACGCCAAGACGGAGCTGCAGAAAGACGCCGACTGGATGAAGCGCTGGCCGACCACGAAAGTCGAGATCGAGGGCCACTGCGACCCCCGCGGCACGGCCGAATACAACCTCGCCCTCGGCTCGCGACGCGCCGACGCGGTGAAGGCGTATCTGGTCGATCTGGGCGTGGGAGCCGATCGCATCACGACCGACAGCAAAGGCAAGGAACAGCAGGTCTGCACAGACCAGACGGAGTCGTGCTGGCAGCAGAACCGATACGGGCACTTCATGATCACGGCCAAGTAGGCCAATGCCCAACGACGGCAACTCCCAATCCCCAAACTCCTGACGCTCGAGGCCATTGGGAGTTGGGTGTTGCCCAGTTGGTAGGGTTTATTTTCCCGCGAGGCTTTCCGCAATCTCCTCGGCGGCGTGCCGTGGGTCCGGCGCGCCGATAATCGGCCTCCCGATGACGAGATAGCTCGCGCCGGCCGCGACCGCCTCGGGCGGCGTCATCGTCCGCTCCTGATCGTCTTTTCGCGATCCCGCCGATCCGCCGCGAATGCCGGGCGTGACGATGGCGAACGCCGGGCCGCAGCGCGCGCGAATCGGGGCCGTTTCGCGTGGGGACGCCACGACGCCGTCAAGACCCGCCTCGCGCGTCGAC
>JBOGIZ010000075.1:0-1555 GCA_050747805.1 Vicinamibacterales bacterium
AATTAGAATGTGCTGTGCTCCTCGCTGGCGACGTCGGCGGCACCAAGACCCTGCTGGGCCTGTTCGATCGGGCGTCGGAGCGGCCGGTCGAGATCGAGGTCGGCGAGTTCGTCACGCTCGACTACGACGGCCTCGTGCCGATGATTGCCGAGTTCCTGAAGCCGCGGGCAGTGTCGCCGCGCACGATTGACGCGGCCACGTTCGGCGTCGCGGGCGCCGTGACCGACCAGGTCGCGCGCCTCACGAACGTGCCGTGGCTGGTCGATGCGGCGGCGATTGCGGCCGCGGCGGGTCTCCCGCACGTGCACCTGCTGAACGATCTCGAGTCGATGGCGTACGCCGTCCCGGTGCTCGCGGCGCGCGAGCTCGCGATCCTTCAGCAGGGCATCGCGCAGCCGGCCGGCAACGCGGCCGTGGTCGCGGCGGGTACCGGTCTCGGCGAGGCGCTCCTGCACAACGTCGATGGCCGGTTCATCCCGGGCGCCTCCGAAGGCGGCCACGCCGACTGGGGCGCGCGCACCGCGCGCGAGATCGAAATGCTGACGGCGTTGACGCATGTCTACGGGCGCGTCGACGTCGAGCATGTCGTGTCCGGTCCGGGCCTCGTGAACGTCTATCAGTTCACGCATGACGCGTTCGGCAGCCGCACGTTCATGTCGCCGGCGGCGCTGGTGCCATCGCGAACGTGCGACGGCGTGGGCCGCGTCGCGGACCCGGCCGACCTGCCGGCGGCGATCAGCCGTTCCGCCCTCGAGGGTCGCTGCAGCCGCTGCCGTGAAGCCCTCGACCTGTTCGTCGCGGCGTACGGCGCCGAAGCCGGGAACTTAGCCCTGAGAGCCGTCGCCACCGCCGGCGTTTACGTTGGCGGCGGCATCGCGCCGAAGATTCTGCCCGCACTCACCTCGGGACTATTCCTCGATGCGTTCCGATCCAAAGATCCGTTGTCGGATTTCGTGGCCACAATCCCGATTGCGGTCATTTTGAATTCCGAATCCGGACTTTTGGGCGCCGCCGTGCATGCCAATAGCGCGGCCTGACGCACCAATTCCCAATTCCACCAGTCCCAACGACCCAAGGCGACCGGCTTTCGCCAAGACCGGTCGAATTGGTCCCGTTGCGATGTGGGAAGTTGAGATTTTGGCAATTTGCCTTTGTGGTACCATCCAGCGGATTCTGCGGGTTCCTGTCGGAAGAGGGAGGTTTTTCGAATGGTCTGTTTAGGTGGATGGCGAGCGTCGATCGGCGCTCTGATGATTCTCGCCTGCGCGATGCCGGCGCTGGCGCAAACGGGTTCCATCAGCGGCAAGGTCACGGACTCGAGCGGCGGCGTCCTGCCGGGCGTCACCGTCGACGCGCGATCGAACGTGCTGCCCGGTCCGCGCACGACGGTGAGCGGTACCGACGGCATCTATCAGCTTCCGGCGCTGCCGCCCGGCGACTACACGATCACTTACACCCTGCAGGGCATGCAGACCGTGACGAAGAAGGCCGCCGTGCAGCTCGGGCAGAACGCGTCGCTTGACGTGTCGCTTGGAGTGGGCGGCGTCTCCGAGAG
>JBOGIZ010000076.1:0-2638 GCA_050747805.1 Vicinamibacterales bacterium
GATCCGCATGACGATCTTCGACGAAGGCTCCCGCAGCGCCTGGCCGACGACGTCGATCGATCCGAACAGCTGATGCGCGAGCGTCTCGCTCACGATGACCGGAGATTCCGCGGACTTCCCGTCGCCGAACGTTTCGGCCTGCGTGAACGAGCGCCCTCGCACGATGGCAAGCGCGAGCGTCCGGAAGTAGTCAGCCGAGACGATGGTGAATGTCACGGGTCTTGCGTCAGTCTCGCTCGCGCCCTCGCGGTACATTTCATCCACGTAGAACCCTACCAGCAGCGGCGGCGTAGCCGTCAGGGACGCCGCGTCGATGCCGGGCTCCTGCCGGAGGGCGCCGACGAGACGGCGCTCGAAGGCCAGGGAGCGCGCGGCATTGTAGCCCTGCGTGCGAAGCGACAACGGCACAAAAGTCAGATGGGCCGGATCGAACCCGAGATCCACCGCATGAAGATTGCGGAGCGTCGCCAGAAACAGGAACGCACCGATCAGCAGCATCAGCGACAGCGCGATCTGCGCTGCCGCGAGCACCTGGCGCAAACGAGCAGCCCGCGGCGAACCGGACCGGCTGCCGCCACGGCCCAGCGCGCCCGTGGCCGAATCTCTAGCGGCCAACAGCGCAGGCACCACACCGAATCCGAGGCCGACGGCCACCGCCAGCGCGACGGTCGCGGCGAGCACGCGCCCGTCGATCAGCACGTCGATCACGCCGACCGACGGGACGGCGAAGTTCCCGAAGACGCGGCCGAGCAGCAACGCGACGCCGACGCCGGCCGCCGCGCCCGCACCGGCGAGCAGCAGGCTCTCCACCAGCCGAAGCTGGATCAATCGGGCCGCCGCAGCGCCGAGCGCCTTGCGGATCGCGACGTCGCGCGCCTCGCCGAGGCCCCGAAAGATGAGCAGGTTGGCAACGTTCGCCATCCCGAGCGCGACGAGCAGCGCGACGACGACGCCGATGAGCGACATCGCGCGCGTCGCCGCTGGTCTCAGCGAGAAGGGCGCGGCGAATCCGGGCGTCAGAATCGGTCCGACTCTGTCGAAGGCGGCGCTCCCCTCCGGATCGCGCGACGCCAGCGCGCGCGTGCGGGCCTCGAGCTCCGACATGGTCTGCGGCACGGTGGCGTGGTCGGCCATCCGAACGATGTAACGGTTGAACGGTCCGCGATTGATCTCGTACGGCCAGTTTGCGGCGGGCACACGCACCGCGCGCTTGTACGTCATCCCCGTGACCCAGAACGCGACCGGCGCTGTCGCGCCGATGATGCCGGCGGACCCGTTGCTCTCGAACTCCGGCGGGGCGACGCCGATGACGGTGAAGTCGACGCCGTTAACGAGCACGTGGCGTCCGAGTGCCTCGGCGGGCGATCCGAAGTAGTCGCGTGCCGGCCGATCCGCGAGCACGACGACCGGCGAACCGCCCGGCGCGGCGTCTTCCGAGGGAAGAAACGAGCGGCCTGCGCCCAGGCGCACGCCGAGCACGTCGAAGAAGTTCGCCGACACCGCCTCCCCGCCGGCGCGGATCGGCGCGGCACCTTCGACCAACAGGCTGCCGCCCAACGTCTGCACGCCGGTCATCGCCGCTACCGTCGTCGCCTGCGCTGAGATGTCGGCGGCATTCTGATAAGACATGAAGTGCGTGATGACGCCGCCCCTTGCCCCGCGGATTCCGAAGGCGACACTCAGCAGCCGATCCGGCCGCGCGACGCCGGGCACGGGCTTGAAAAACAGCGCCTCCGCCATCCCGATGGCCGCCGTCGTTGGCCCCAGCGTCAGCGCGATCGTCGCAATGACCGTCAGCGACAGCATCGGGCGTTTGCGGAGGCTGCGGGCGGCGTACCGGGTGTCTTGCCAGAGTCCCGCCAGCGGCACGGTCCTGCGGGGCGCTTCACGTCCTGCGAGATTCGTCGCGGCCGCGGGCTCAATTGGCCGCAGTCTCGCGGTCAGCGCGTCCGCGTCCTCGAGTTCCCGCCACGCCGTCCGCTCCGCGTCCGCTAGTGTGTGGCCGTTCGCGAGCAAGCTCTGATATCGATCCTCCAGATGCTGGCCTATCTCGCTCGCGATCTCGGCTTCGCGCTCCGGCGCGAGGGATGCGCCGGTAAGCCGGCGGCGGATTTCGGATGCCCAGTCAGGCATGCTCCCCTCCCGTGATGCGGTTGACCGCGCGCACGAACGCTTCCCACCCGGATCGCTGCGTCGCCAGCGCCCGGCGCCCTGCCGGGGTGATCCGGTACATCCGCCGGCGTCGCGCGCTGCCCTGCTCGACCCAGCGGCCCGCAATCCACGCCCGATTCTCCAGCCGATAGAGGAGCGGATAGAGCGACGCGGCGTCAAAGGTCACAGCGCCATCGGACCGCTGATCAATGAGCCGCGCGATATCGTAGCCGTGCCGCGCACGCACTTCGAGCAGCGACAGCACCAGGAATTCAGCCGATCCCTTCTTCAGCTCGCGGCTGCCGAGTGTGAGCGCCATATGTGTGACTACACTATATAGGACATTCGGCTTCTGTGACAATGGCCAATACGTAGGAGCGCGGTTGTAGCCATCCAGGGGTTCGCGGAGAGAAAACGCGAAATCATTCCGAGAGCTAAGCGTCTTTCAAGGCGAGCTGGCGCTACGAAAAAGAGGACGTCAAAGAAC
>JBOGIZ010000077.1:0-3264 GCA_050747805.1 Vicinamibacterales bacterium
GCCACCTCCGCCGAGGCCGGCGCCGCCGCCTCCGGCGTCGATCGTCTGGATTCGGGAAGCCTGATCGCCGGCGGGCAGTCGCGTTCGTTACGTGCGGATCGAACCGTGTCATCGTTCGTCGGTCGCAGCCGAACAGCCAATAGCAGCCTGCGACGCGCGTATATAATCCCGCGTCGATGAGCGTTTCCCGCGGCGATCGTCTCGGTCCCTACGAAATCGTCGGGCCTCTCGGACAGGGTGGGATGGGTGAGGTGTACCGCGCGATGGACACACGCCTGGGCCGCGACGTCGCGATCAAGATTCTTTCGCAGCGCTTCGCCTCGGATCCCGCGGCGGTCGAGCGATTCGACCGGGAGGCTCGCGCCGTCGCTGCGCTCTCGCATCCGAACATCCTCGCGATTCATGACATCGGTCATGAGAACGGCGTCACGTTCGCCGTCACCGAGCTGCTCGAGGGCGAGACGCTTCGCGATCGCCTGCTCGCCGGCCGTCTTCCCGTGCGCAAAGCGGTCGATCTCGCCGTTCAGATCGCGCAGGGTCTGGCGGCCGCGCATGCAAAAGGGATCATCCATCGCGATCTGAAGCCCGAGAACATCTTCCTCACGCGCGACGGCCACGCAAAGATCCTCGACTTCGGCCTCGCCAAGGTGCAGCCGGTCGCCGGATCGGATCAGACGCGAACCGCGGCGCCCACTGACCCGGGGACGGTGATGGGGACGACCGGATATCTGTCGCCGGAGCAGGCGCAGGCGAAGCCGATCGACACGCGGTCCGACATTTTTTCATTCGGCTCGGTCTTCTACGAAATGCTCGCGGGGAAGCGCGCGTTCGCCGGCGATTCGACGATCGACACGCTGCACAGCATCGTCCACAATCCGCCGCCGCCGATTGCCGCGATCTCGCCTGACGTCCCGACCGAGCTTCGGTGGGTGCTCGACAAATGCCTCGCCAAGGACCCCGACGAACGTTATCAATCCACGCGCGATCTCGTCGTCGATCTGAAGAACGTCGCGCGGACGCTGGATTCATCACCCGCGCTGCCGGTGACGGCCGCAGCGACGTCGGCTGGGCCGGCGCGGTCGCGCAGGTGGCTTCCCGGCGCGGCGCTTGCGGTTGTGGCGATCGGGATTGCCGCGCTGCTGGCGGCGCGTTTTCGATCGCCCCAGCCGTCCGCCGGCGCGAGCGCGTCGAAGCTCGCGATCGAGCGCGTCACGTCGCTCGGGACCGTCATCGACGCGGCGATTTCGCCCGATGGGAAGTACGTCGTGTATGCGACGGCGGAGAACGCCCGGCAGGGTCTCTCGCTCCGCCAGCTCGCCACGGGCAGCACCATCGAGCTCGTGCCTCCGATGGGCGGCGGCATGTGGGGATCGGTCTTTTCGCCGGACGGGAATGCCGTGTACTACGGCCTGTTCACAGCGGACGAGCCGACGCGCGCCATTTATCGCGTGCCCATTCTGGGGGGGACGCCGCGGAAGCTCGTGGTCGGCGTCGACTGCGAGCCGACGTTTTCGCCCGACGGCAAGCAGATGGCGTGGCTGCGCGCCGACTATCCCGGCCGCGGCGACAGTTCGCTCATGATCGCTGACGTCGACGGGCAGCACGAGCGAGTCGTCGCGACGCGACATCCTCCGGAATATCTGGCGCCCATTTTTTTTACGGCGGCAACCTGGTCGCCCGATGGCACGAAGATCGTCGTGCCGCTCTGGAACGCCAGGCAGGGCACCGGCACCCTCGTCGCCTATCGGCCCGACGGCACCGCGGCGCCGTTTCCGAAGTACGAATGGTCGTCCATTGGTCAGGCGGAGTGGCTTCCCGACGGCAGCGGACTCGTCGTGGTCGCCAGCGACAATTCGGCCTCGCGCAACAACCAGCTGTGGCTCGTGAATCCCGATCGAGAGGCGCGCCGGCAGATCACGAATGATTTTCTCAACTATCGGCGCGTCTCGTTCACGGCCGACGGCCAGACGCTCGTGTCGGTCGCTGCGGAGTCGTCGTCGGCGATCTGGATCCAGCCGCTCGACGGCGGAGGCGATCCGGTCAAGGTGAGCACCGGACAGCAGGACGGCTTGAGCGGCGTGGCCGCGCTGCCGGACGGACGGATCCTGTACCGCTCGCTCGAGAGCGGCGTGCCGAGCATCTGGAGCATGAATGCCGACGGCAGCCAGCGGATGCAGATCACGACCGACGGTGTCTCGTCGTGGCCCGCGATCACGCCCGACGGCCAGTCGATCATCTACTTGCGCGAAGGCTCCGGACTGTGGCGTGTCGGCGTCAACGGGCAGAGCGCCGGGCCGATCGCGGGCGGCAGCGGCGGCTCGTTTCCCCAAGTCACGCCGGACGGCCGGTCGATCATCTTCACGGGCGGCGTGGGAGGCGAAGGTAACGAGAACCTGCTCAGCCTTCCGCTCGAGGGAGGGACGCCGACGTCGTTGCTCCCACCCAATGTCAGCGGCACCCGGGCGGCCATCTCGCCCGACGGCACGCAAGTCGCCTTCTACTATCACGACCGCGGCGGCCCGATGTTCCTGGCCGTGATGCCGATCGGCGGATCGCAGCCGACCAGGAAGTTCGAGGTCGCGCCCAGCGTCGCGTATGCGCAGGTGCGATGGACGGCCGACGGCACGGCGCTGCTCCACAACTCGGCCCTCACGGATCGAGCCAACATCTGGCTGCAGCCGCTCGACGGCCGTCCGCCGCGCAAGGTGACCCGATTCGCCGACCAGGTGATCTTCGCCTTTGCGCCGACGGCGGACGGGAAGAAGCTGATCATCGCGCGCGGCACCTTATCGCGCGATGCGGTCCTCATCAAGAATTTCCGGTAAAGCGCGACGGAGTCACGTGCGTGGCCGACCCGCCGCCGCCCCCGCCATGTCCATCGCCCTCGGTCGATCCGCATCCCGTTGGCTGCGCCAGGTGAGGTCGTTGCAAGTCTTTCGAGAAAGCCGGTTTACCGGTCTGGCAGGGGAGCGGTCGACGTGATATACTCTCCGGCTGTCGGATCTTCCCACGCGCTTTGCCGTCTGTAAGCGTTGCCGGCCCTCTGGCCGGTTCTCCTTATATCCAGCCTAGCCGAATCCGCCCGAAGCCTTCGTGTTTCGGTTGACGCACGGACCGCCATGTTGGCGGCGCGGCGTTCATACTCACCCTTGAGCGCTGGGAATACGCTCCCGGGGACGCAGGATTTCTTCATGTTTTCGCAACTCGGCCTCAGCCCCGCGGCCTGTGCCTCGCTCGCACGATTGGGCTATACCACCCCCACCC
>JBOGIZ010000078.1:0-3764 GCA_050747805.1 Vicinamibacterales bacterium
GTCCCGTCCCATTCTGGAACTCCGGACCGAGCGCGATCAGCTGGCGCAGGTGCTGGCCCACGCGGACGAGGCGCGGCAGCAGGCCAAGCGGCAGAGCGCGTCCGAACTGACGGCGGCCGCAGGCAAGCTCGCCGATCTTCAGGCACAGCACACCGCCACGCTGGCGCGTGAAGCCAGGATTTGCTCGACCCTGCAGGATCGGCTGTTCGAGCTCGAGCGGGCCCAACGAACAAATAGCGATCGGAGCGCGGCCGACGCGGCCGCCTTCGCCGAGCAGCTGGCGAAGCGCCACGCCGCATTCACGTCGAGTCTCGCGCAGGCGACGCATTCGCGCGACGCGTTCGCCGCGCAATTGAGCGTCGTGACGACGGCGCTCGAAGACGCGCGCGATGCGCGCAGGGCGGACAGGACCGAGGCGGCCGACCAGCTCCGGCGCCGCGAAGCGGATCTGGCCGCCGCGCAAGAGGACGCCGCCAGCGCACGGACCACGCTCGAAGGCGCGCTGGCCGATGCCGGCACCACGCGCGCCGCCCGGCAGCGAGCCGAGATCGCTCTTGTCGCCGCGAACGACCAGCTCGCAAGTCTTCAGGCGCAGTACGATGGCGCGCTCGCGGCGCACGCCCGCGCGCAGGCCGCACTCGAGCGGCAGTCGGCCGAAACCGCGTCCGCCCTCGAACAAATGGCGCGCGAACGCGCGTCGGATGCGGCGGCCGCACGGACCGCGCTCGAAGGCGCGCTGGCCGATGCCGGCACCACGCGCGACGCCCGGCAGCGAGCCGAGATCGCTCTTGTCGCCGCGAACGAGCAGCTCGCGAATCTCCAAGCGCAGTACGATGGCGCGCTCGCGGCGCATGCCCGCGCGCAGGCCGCACTCGAGCGGCAGTCGGCCGAGACCGCGTCCGCCCTCGATCAAATGGCGCGCGAACGCGCGTCGGATGCCGCGGCCGCGCGGACCGCGCTCGACGCCGCACTGGCAGACGCCGAAAGCATCCGCGGAGCCCGCCAGCGAGCCGATATCGCTCTTGTCGCCGCGAACGACCAGCTCGCAGATCTTCAGGCGCAGTACGGCGGCGCGCTCGCGGCGAATGTCCACGCGCACGCTGCGCTCGAGCGGCAGTCGGCCGAGGCCGCGTCCGCCCTCGAGCAAATGGCGCGCGAAGGCGCGTCGGATGCGGCGGCCGCACGGACCGCGCTCGACGCCGCACTGGCAGACGCCGACAGCATCCGCGACGCGCAACAGCGCGCCGAAACCGCCCTCGTCACCGCGAACGAGCAGCTCAGCGCGCTCGAGGCCCTGCTCGCCCAGGAAACCGAGCGGCGCGACGATCTCGAACAGACGCTCGCGACCGCCAATGCCGACCTTCGCCGCGCCGACGAGCAGCGGATCGCGAAACTGTCGGCCGCGGACGGAGCGCTGGCGAATCTGCAGGCACGATACGACGCCGCGCGTGCCGAACACGCCGAGGCGCACGTCGCGTTCGAGCGGCAGTCGGCCGACGCCGCGGCGGCTCTCGAACAAGTCGGGCGCGATCGCGCATCGGACGCCGCCGAAGCGGCCGAGCGCCTCGCACGCCGCGAGGCCGAATTCACCGCGACAGTGGCGGCCAGCGCCGCACGCGAAGCAGAAGTGATCGCCGCCGTGGCTGAAGGCGCCGCGCGTGAAGCGGCGCTCGTCGAACAGTTGACGAGGGAATCCGGCGCGCGAGCGGAACTGGTCACCGCCGTGGCTGAGGGTGCCGTGCGTGAAGCGGCGCTCGCCGAACAGCTGACGAGGGAATCCGGCGCGCGCGCAGAACTGGTCGCGGCCGTGGCTGACGGCACGGCGCGCGAAGCGGCGCTCGTCGAACGGCTGACAAGGGAATCCGATGCACGCGCGGCGCTCGAAAACAGTCTCGACGCGGTGCGCCTCGAGAACACCCGCGCCCGCCGGCAATCGCTGCGCGTCCTTTCCGCCTATCGCCGGCGCAGTCTCGAAGAGAAGGCCCGGCTCGAGGCCGAGCTCGGCACGACCCACGAGCAGCTGGAGCACCTGCACGTCACGATCGACGACGAGCGGCGCGCGTACGAACGAGTGGAATTGACGAACGCCGCGGAGATCGAGCGAGTGTCGGCCGAGTACGGTCAGCTTCGCCGATCGTTCGACGGACTCGAGGCCGCGTTCCAAACGCTCGAGCAAGTCGCAGCGGAACACGCGGCCGAGCGCAGCAAGCTTGAAGGAACGGTCGCCGATCGCGACAAGGCGCTCGCCGCGCAGACGGCGCGTCACCGGGCGTCGGAGCAGGCCGCCGAGGACGCGTTCGGCGAGCTGCAGACCCGCCTCCAGCAGACCCTGGACGCGCGCGGCGCCGACATCGCGCGGCTGGAGCGAGAAATCGACGCGCTTCGCGAAGCGCTCGCGGCCGCGGTGGCCCGTGGCGACAGACTGCAGCCCGACGCCGACTGCGTGCCTCACCTTCGGACCGAGCTCCAATCCACGCAACGGGAGCGGCGCCGCGAATTTGAGCGCGCCCCCTATGCGTTGTGCCGCTGCACCGAGGCTGGCGTCATCACCGACGCGAACCACTCGTTTGTCACCCTGCTCGGCCGCCGCCGGGTGGAAGACGTGCGGAGCCTGGATTTCCGGGCGGCCGTCTCCGACGCCGCGGGAGATCTCGGCTGGCTTCTCGAGCGAACGCGAGCCGTGCGGAAAACGGAAACCATCGAAACCAAGTGGAAGACCGCCGACGGCCGCCGTCTCATCGTTCGGCTGCGCGCCCTCGCCACCACCACAGGCTCGATCGACGTCGTCGTCGAGGACATCACGGCGGTGCGCATGCTCGAAGAGCGGCTTCGTCAGTCGCAGCGGCTGGAGGCCGTCGGGCGTCTGGCGTCGGAAGTCGCCGTCACCTGCGACGTACTGATCCGCGACGTCACCCGCGGCGCGCGCGAATGGCTGGCGGCGGTTGGCGGCGACGCGGCGCGCAGCCGGCAGGGTGAGCGTCTGCTCACCGACCTTGGCCGGGCGGCCAGTTTCCTGCGTCAACTCGGCGCCTACGGACACACGCAGATTCGGGCGCTCGAGCCGGTGAGCGTGCAGCGCGTCCTCCAGAATCTGGCACCCGTGCTGAAGCGCGTCGTCGGCGATCGCATCGAATTGGTCTTGTCGAAATCGTCGAATCGGTTCGAAGTCGACGTGGACGCCGAGCGCATCGAGCGCGTGCTCGTCAACGTCGCCGGCTACGCGCGCCAGCGAATGCCTGGCGGCGGACAGATGAAGATCGAACTGTCGACCACGGCCGTCGGCCGCAGATTCGTCGCCAGATATCCGCACGTCCGCCCGGGCGACCACGTGCTCGTCACGGTGAGCGAAGTGCCCGTGGACGCGGCCTCGGACTATCGCGTCGACGGCGACACGGAGTCTTCCGAAAGTCCCGGAGTGGATCTCGGTGGTCTGGTCGATCTCGTCGGCTCCTGCGGCGGCCATCTCTGGATGGAAGCGCAGCCGGCCGGAAACTTGATGCTGAAGATTCACCTGCCCAAGCGCGCGGCGGGCGATGCGTCCGGTCCGAGAGAGGCAGACGGGCACCGCGGCAGCCGGTTGACGCGGTGGTTCCGGTCCAGTTCAGCTGCGATCGGCACGCGGGCCTGACCAGGAAAGAATTCCCTAGCCCGGCAATAATTTCACACCATTTTGTAGGAAAAGCTTACAAATCTCGCTGTGACGAAACGCGTTGGGGGGAATAATGCCTGAAAAAACTCGCAATTCGAGCAAGACTCCGTGGCGT
>JBOGIZ010000079.1:0-3701 GCA_050747805.1 Vicinamibacterales bacterium
CGGCGGCGCAGCGGCAGGTGCGCGCGGCGGCAGAGGCGCGGCGGCCGCCCAGCCTGACTTCGCCGCATTTTTTGGACGCGGGCGCGGAGGTCCGCAACTGGAATGGCAGCCGAACATCGGCGGATGCGAATCGGGGTTCACCATTCCCGATCCGACCGATCCCGACATCGTCTACGCGAGTTGCTACGGCAACAAGGTGACGAGATGGGACGCCAAGATCGGCACGGCGCGCTCCATCGAGCCGTGGGAGATCTCGCTCGACTCGGCGCCGAACGACGTGAAGTACCGCTGCCACTGGACGGCGCCGATGGCGATCGATCCGTTCGATCATACCAACGTGCTGTACGGCTGCCAGGAGATCTTGAGAACGACCAACGGCGGCCAGTCGTGGAGCCAGTTCAGTCCGGATCTCTCGACGAAGGATCCATCGCGCGTCGTGTCGAACGGCGGCCTGGTTGGCGACAACCTTGGCCAGTTCGACGGCGAGGTCGTGTGGGACATCGAGTACTCGAAGATCCAGCGCGGGCTGGTGTGGGCCGGCACCAACGACGGCAAGTTCTGGTACACGAAGGACGACGGCGCGCACTGGAACGACGTGACCGCGAACTTCAAGGATCTAGCGCCCTGGGGCACGTTCTCACAGATCTGGCCGTCGACCTTCGATCCGGGCACCGTCTATGTGGCGGTGGACTTCCATCTGATGAACGACTACAAGCCGTACATCTATAAGTCGACCGACTTCGGCGCGACCTGGACGAAGATCAACGGCAACATCCCGACAGGCAATCCGCTCGATTACCTCCTCTCGCTGTCGGGGAATCCGAACCGCAAGGGGATGCTGTTCGCCGGGAGCGCCCACGCGTTCTACTACACGATGGACGACGGCGCGACGTGGACAAAATTCAACGAAGGACTGCCGCCCGCGCCCGTCAGCTGGATCGCGGTCGAGCCGCGCTTTCACGACGTCGCGATCTCGACCTACGGGCGGGGACTCTACGTGCTGCCCGACATCACACTCCTCGAACAGACGGGCAAAACAACGCCGCCCACCGCGACGAGCAACGTGCTCTACGATCCGGCGCCAATCATTCGTGAGGCGCGCAGTGTGTTCCAGCAGGGCGCCGTGCGGCCCCAGTTCGAGCTGCAGCTCGCGTCGGCTCCGAGCGCCCAGATCAAGATGGAGATTCTCGACAGCGCCGGGAAGATGATGCGGACCGAGGAAGTCACGGCGCACGAAGGGCTGAACGGGTTCGATTGGGACCTCCACCTCGACGGGCCGACGCTCGTGGCGCTTCGCACGACGCCGCCGGAAAATCCGGACATCTGGTCGGAGCCGCGCTTCCAGAACACCGACGTCCGCCGCATCACGCACTGGGGCATCACGCCGCAGACGGGCATCCCGATGGCGGCGCCCGGCAAATATCAGGTGCGCTTCACGGTCAATGGCCAGCAGCTCACGAAGCCGTTCGAGGTAATCAAGGATCCGAAGGTTGAGGCCTCGGACGCCGACCTGCAGCTGTCGACGGCGACGCAGATCCAGATCCGCGACGACATCACGAACACCTCGAAGATGGTCAATCGGATGGAGGTCTGGCGGAAGCAGGTCCAGGACCAGATCAAGGCGAACCAGGGCAAGCCGGAGGTCGTCAAGCAGCTTCAGGCTATGAATAAGCAAATCCTCGACGTGGAGCTGCAGCTCGTGTCGCGTTCCGAGATGCTGAGCGACGATAAGTACTTCCCCGAGGCCTACAAGGTGTACATGAACCTGATCTGGCTGAGCGGCGGCGTCGGCCAGGGCGCGAGCGACGAAGCGGGCTCGATCGACAACAAGCCAACCGACACGCAGTTGCAAGTGCTGAAGGTGATCGAAGGCAACCTCGAGAAAGCGCAAGGCGGATTCTCGCAACTCGTCACGTCGGAGATCCCTGCGTTCAACAAGACGATGGCTGGAAAGGTGCCGCCCATTACTGACACCGTCCCGGGGGGGGAAACAGGAATAATTGGTGACTTGGCGAATTGGTGAGTTGGTGAATTCGCATCGATCAAAGGGCGCGCGGTAGCGCGCCCAATGCAAATTCACCACTTCACTAGTTCACAAAATCACCAATTGTAGAAGTCGCGCACCTGCGCGACTTCACGCCCCCTGCGCTCCGCGTCCCATCCGAGCTCGTCAGCCGCAATCCCGGCCGCGCCGGCGACGACCGCGTCGCTGGGATGCGCCATCGCGCCCAGCTCGGTCCGGCGCACGACGACGTCGACAAGCGTCAGCGCCATCTCTTCGCGAATCGCATAAATCACTTCCGCACCCACGGCGAGCTGCTCAGGCGCGAGCGGCATCCGCCACACGCTTCGTTCGCCCATCAAACGAATAATTGGCGCGCAGCGATCGCCGTAGACGTCGATCAGGCGACGGATGATCGGCGCGGCAAGCTCGATCTCGGCGGCGCGAGCGGTCTCGATGGCAAGCGCTTCGTGGTCGGCGATGCCGGCGCCAGGAAGCACGGCGCGCTCGGTGTTGCCGGATCGTGATCGGCCGCCGAGCGCCCGAGCCGCCGCCGCGGCGGCATGCGAGGCCACGCCGCGCGCCGTCGTGAACTTTACACCAATGACGGTCATCGCCCCGGCTGCGCCCTCGCGCGCATGATCGAGGATGAACGGCGCCCCGAGCAGCTCGGCACGGCCGTCGGTGCCGCGCGCGGGGACGACGCCGCGGTGGACGAGCGTCACGTTCTCGCGCGACACGCGCAGGGCGGGAAATGCGCTATTTGCGTCCACGATGAAGTCGTCGACGTCCCGCGGCGTCACCGACGTCTCGTCCGGGCGGACGAATCTGCGCGTCTGCGCGGTACCGACGAGCGCGCGGCCGAGCCACGGCGTCAGCGTCAGCATGCGACCGGAGGTCAATTGGCCGGGGGACGCGGAACCGGTGGTGCTCGCCGCGGCGCCGGCGTGCGCTGGCGCGGCCAGCGCGATGTCGCTCGCGGACCTTGACGTCACGAGATTCATGGCCTTGAGCAGCGGATAGGGCCGCTCGACGCCGAACATGCGCATGATGGTGCCGGCGTGGGCGCCGGCGGTGTTGATCGTCAGTCGCGCGCGAATGTCGAACTCGCTCCCGGACCGTGTGTCTCTGACCCGCATCCCGGCGATCCGTCCGGATTCGCGGATCGTCGAGACGGCCTCGAGGTAGTTCGCGAGCACGGCGCCGCGCGCATCCGCCGCCGCCGCGAACGCGATGGCGAGCCGATTCGTGAGGGTGATTTGATAGTCGTACCACATCGCCCCGCCGGTCAAGCCGCGTTCGCGGACGCCGGGAAACAGTTTCAGCGTCGCCGCGCGCGATGTCAGACGCGGAGCAGGCAGGTGAAGCTCGGGCTCAATCCCTTCGTTTCTGTCGCGCCCCAGCCACCGATCGATTCGAAACGCCGCGGCCAGCGCCAGACGGTTCGTGGCAAACGAGCGGTAGGTGCCGATGATGAACGGCATCGGACGCAGCAGCCGCGGCACGATGCGCGCAAGAGTACGGCGCTCGCGGATCGCGGCCTTGGCCAGATCGAGACGTCCGCTCTGCAGCAGCCGCAGACCACCATGCGCCGTGCGCTGGTGATTGAAGGAGGTTGCCGCGCCGAAGTCGCCGGCATCGACGAGCGCGACGCGCAGGCCACGCGCCGCCGTCTCGTACGCAGTGGCCAGTCCGTAGA
>JBOGIZ010000080.1:0-6768 GCA_050747805.1 Vicinamibacterales bacterium
AGCGTGTCCAACGTGACGAATTTCGAGGTGCCGCGCGAATCTGTAAACGCGGTGAGCAGATCGCTCCTGAGGTAACTCCCGGTTCGCGTGAGCGCGGCCGACACGGGCTTCTCGACGCTGCCGATATGGCCGTTGGCGTCGGACGCCGCGATGCGCAGACGGTATTGCCCGGTTGTCAGGCGAATCGGAAACGCGATCTGGTAATCGCGGTGCGTCGCGGGTGGCAGCCGTTTGCGGCCCACGTCGGCCATGTTGCCGTGTGCATCCATGACGCCGCACATCAGCGTCAGCGGTCCGGTGACGCTGGCGGGCACCTCGACGCTCACATCCATTTCGATCTGGTTCGCGTCGGTCGGATCGCGACGCATTTCGACTCCGGCCGTCAGCGGGACGCCCACAGAGGTCCCCCCGTCCGCGAGGCGCGTGCGCAGGGCCGTGTCCGGGTCGACCGGCGCGGCGCTCACGCCTGGCACGATCGACACGCGATTCGCGCGCACCGTCACGCCGGGCCTCCGCACGCGAACACTCGTCTTCAGATAGTGCGCGTTGGTCGATCCCGTCGGCGCATCCACACCGAGCCGGTAGATGCCAGACGTTTCAGACTCGATGCGTTTGAAGAAACGATCCGCGGTCCCGGCGACAAGAAATGCTTCTCCGCCCGCGGCGTTGGCCACAACCTGGGCGCCGCTGTTCATGAACGTGCCCGCAGCCAATAGGTAGGGCGCAGAGAGATGATGTGAAAAGTCGGCCGCATCGGGCAATTCGCTGAGCGCGTAGAATTCCACGTGGCTGTCCGCCGCGGTTCGACCCAGCTGCTCGAGACTGTCGGCGTACTGGGACGTGTCAAGGCCCAAGGCGATCCCGCGGGTCAGCGCGATAATCACGCGAGGCGTGTCGGGCGCATGGGCCAGTGTGGCGATGATGTCGCGATAGGTGGTCACCTGCTGGTTCATCCGCCGGAGCGTCATCTGGCCAAGCGCATCCGCGGCGTTCCGGACGGCGGTCGCGCACTGCGACTCCAGTTCCAAACGGGTCGGAGGAGTGTTGGGCAAAACATTCTCGGGATCGGTGGAGCACTCGCGTGCGATCACATGCAGCAACGTGTCCTGCTGCAAATCCCGTCGGATCTGTAGTGCTTCTTCTTCGGTAATGTCGTACGGTGCCGAGCTGTCATCGTAGCGGCCGATCATCCGTTTGTCGTGGAGCGCCGCGATGACCGCTGCGCGATCGCGCGTCGGATTGACCGTCGGGCCGAGCGCGCTGGTCGTCGTGACCCCAATCAGATCGTCGGCGTCGAACGACGAGAGGGTCCGCTCAGCCGCGGCGAGGAGCGTCTTGCCCGGACCGGGATTGAATGAGAGATCGTCAAACACGAGGATGACGATGCGGCCGCCCCGCGTCTGTCTGGCCGCCTGCGGCTTGGTCGTGACCGTGGCTCCGGCCCGCGCGGTGGTCGTGGTGTTGTGGCCGTACTCGCGATAATCGAGCATCCGCACGGGGCGAACGTGCCCCTCGAGTGTGACGATGAAGTCGTCAGGCGTGAGACCCGTGACCGGATGACCGTCCTTGTCGACGACGATCGCGTCGATCGTGACCAGCTCGACGCCCCTCTTGAATGTGGGCTGCTGTGAAGACTTGTTCTGGGCGGTGGGCGACTGCGCGATCAGCGGGATCGCAAGACCGAGGACGAGCGTGAGGCGTCCCACTGTGGCTCCTTCAACCGCGCTGGCGGTCTCATCATAGCGCGATCGGCTCGCAGCACGCTCCGGCTTGGGTTGCGAGCCTGGGTAGGCGCTTTCGTTTCATGCTCATCGCTTCGCTTAATCGCGATCGATCAGTCTGAGGTCGTACGCGGGCCACGGCTTCACATACTCAAATGAGATGAACCGACGAATCCGCGAAAAGTCGCGGTCGTTTTCTGTGACAAGCACGCAACCGGACTCGCGGCACGAACGTGCGAGCATGAGATCGTTTGCGAAGGCCTTGGAGAGTCGAGCGATCTCGAGGCCTTCCTGCTGCGCCATTTCCGAGAACAGATCACCCGAGCGATGCCACGCGTCCGGTGACGGCGTAATGGTCCGACCGGCTCGCTCGAACACTCTGAGGACATGTCGTTCCAATGCCTTTCGATCACTCGGCCTGCTGACGCCAGCGCGTAGTTCCTGAGCAACGATCACGCTGAGGTACTCGAATGGCGAGAAGGCGCGATGGAAGCGCTGGAGCGTCTCGTTGGCGATGGGATCGCGAAATGCGTTGATAAAGAGCTGCGTATCGAGGACGTACTTGCGAGCGTGGCGACTCATCGATCGGGATCTGGCAACGTGATCTCGATGCCCAACATCGCTCGAGTCCCGTCGACCAGCTCGCGCTGCAACACCGCGAGATCGAGCGCCCGCTCAATGGCTTCCGTCGCGGTCGCGGCACCGAGCGCTCGTTTTGCGGCCCTCAATTTGGAGAGCGGCAGCCGATACGTGCGCGACACCCGTTCTTCCCGAGCCAATGAGCGCTTCCGGCCAGCTGAATTGGGCATGCGATCAGTGTATTGACGAACTTTCTATATTGTCAATACATGCAGGTGAATCGACACAAATGGCGGCCTGAATACCGCATCGGGGCTCCAGTGGAACCGAATGGATGAGGTTGGCTCGCCGCACAGGACGATTTCCGCACCGGCTGATCCGTGAGTTTGCCTAATCGCTATTGCACCCCGCACCCCGCACTCCGCGCTCCGCTACTCGGCGTGCAGCACGCCAGATGGCGCCAGCCGCGAGGCGCGCCAGGCGGGGATCATCGTGGCGAGCACGGTAATCGCGGTGACGAGCAGAATCGCGGCGCCGAGCATCAGGGGATCCGAGGCGCGAACGGCGTAGACCTGGCTCGCGACGATTCGTCCCGAGAGATACGAGCCGGTGAGCCCGACCGCGGTGCCGATGGTCGCGAGCAGGGCGCCCTGCTTCATGACCAAAGCGAATACGCCGGCCGGCGTCGCGCCCAGCGCGAGCCGCGTCGCGATCTCGCCGCGGCGCTGCGATACCGAGTACGCCACGACGCCATAGATGCCGACAGCCGCCAGCAGGATCGCGACCGCGCCGAAAATGAGCATCAGGGTCATGCCGAGCTGCTGCCGGCTGAGCGTGCTCGCCACCAGATCGTCGACGCGCTGGAACTCGACGGCGATTTGCGGATCGAAGCGTTCCACTTCGGCGCGGATCGCGGGTTCGAGTCCGGCAGCATCCGCGGAAGCGGCTGAAACCGCGATCGTCTGTCGGCGGCCGCCCGTTTGTGATATCGGCGCGTAGTAGCTCGGCTCGGGTTCGTCGGTCACCGTTTTCTGATGCACATCGTCCACGACGCCGACGATGGTGAGCATGTTGCGCGGATCCGGCGTCGGATAGCCCGCGGAAAATTGCCGTCCGATCGGATCGCGGCCGTTGAGATTCATTCGCACGAACGTCTTGTTGACGATCGCGACGGGTCTCGTGTTGGCCCGATCGTCGTCGTTGAAGTCGCGCCCTTCGAGCAGCCGCGTGCCGGTTGCATCGAAGTAGCCGGGACTGACCGTGCGCGCGCGGGTGCCCAGCGGGTGCGCGGAATCGAACGCCGTGCCGCTGAGCTGCGCGTAGAGCGATGACTCGATGGAATTCCTCAACGGGAAATTCGCAGTCGCGCCGACTCCGCTGACTCCCGGCAGTCCGTGGATCCGATCGATAAGCGTTCGGAGCGCCGTATCCACCGCCGCCCCGTTCGGATATCGGGGGCCGAGAAACGACACGTCGAAGATCAGTCGGTGCTCGGCAACGAATCCGAGATTGGTTTGTTTCAGGTTGGCGAATCCGCGCACCAGCCAGCCGGCGCCGGCGATCAGAATGATCGCCAGCGCGATCTCGACGACGGTCATCGCGCTCAGCCAGCGCGCGGTACCGCGTCCGCCCGTCGACGACCGCGTGCTTTCAGTCATCAGCGTCCTGACGTCCGTGGTCGCGAGCCGGAGTGCCGGCGCGAACCCGACGAGCAGACCGGACACCACCAGCGCCGCGAGCGAGAAGAGCAGCACGCGGCCGTCGAATACGACCGCGTCGAGGCGCGGCAGCTTCGATGCTCCAAGCGCGAGCAGCGCGCGCACGCCGACGTACGCGAGTGCGAACCCGATCGCCGCGCCCGCCGTCGCCAGCAGCGCGGATTCGGTCAGCAGCTGGCGGACGATGCGGCCGCGCGGCGCGCCGATCGCGACGCGAACGGCGATCTCGCGCCCACGCGACGCGCCGCGCGCGAGCAGCAAGTTGGTGACGTTGACGCACGCGAGCAGGAGCAGGAGCGCGGTTGCGGACATGACGATGATCAGGATCGGCCCGAGATCGCCGACGACCGAGTCGACGAGCGGCCGCGTCACGAACGCCCGGTTCACGTCGGCGGCGGGGAAGTCGTGCGCGAGCTGCATCAGGATCGGTGTCATTTCGGCGCTGGCCTGTTGCAGCGTCGCGCCGCGCTTCAATCGCATGAAGCCGTCGAAGAAATGATTGATGTCGTCTTTATCGAGCTGCTGACTGAACCAGAAGTCCACGCCGTGCGGCGTGTCGAAGTCTCGCGGCGCGACGCCCACGATGTTCGTCGTGATCTCCGCGAAATGGATCGGTTTGCCGACGATGGCCGGATCGGCATGGTACAGGTCCTGCCACACGTGGTACGAGATAACGACCACCGGCGGCGCGGGCGGCGGTCCAGGCGACGGCTGCGCGAGGGCAGCCTGAGGAGCGCGCCGCGGCGGCGCCACGAAATTCTGATGCGTGAAGCCGCCGAGCGTCATCGGGAGCCCGAACAACTCGAAAAAGCCTTCGCTGACGCCGTAAATCGTGACGTGCTGCGGCGTTCCGTCGTCGTGGATCAGCGTGAGCTCGTTCGACTGCATGCCGGCGGCACGCAGGATCGACTTCGGCCCGGTATTCCCGGGCCCCGTGCCGTTCAGCCGCGTGATCTCACCGTTCGACAGCATCCCCGTCGTGGGACGGCCGTCGGTCAGCCGCGAGCGGACACTGTACAAATTGTCCGCATTCGGATACGGAAGCGGCTTGAGCAGCACCGCGTTGAGCGTGCTGAAGATGGCGGTCGTCGCGCCGATGCCGAGGGCAAGCGTCGCGATGGCGGCAAGCGGAAACGCCGGCGACCGGCGGTAGCCTCGAAGCGCGAACCTGAGATCCTGGAAGAGCGTATCCATCCGGACTCCTTGTCAGGCTTTAGACGCGGAAATGTGGCCGGAAGATGTATCCAGTGGGATACTGCTCGTCATGAATGCGCCGACCGACATGCGTCGCTCCCGGTCGATCCGGGTCGCGGGTCTCGCCGTCCGGACGGTGAACGCGTCCGAAATGAGCGAATCCACGGCGAAGATTCCGGGTCTGTGGAGCCGCTACATGCAGTCGGGCTGGTCGGATCGCCTCGGATCCGCGGGAGCCGCCGGCCCGACCATGGCGGTGTACTCGGACTACGCGTCGGATCTGAACGGCCCGTATCGACTGCTTGTGGGCCGTGAACTGCTGGTTGGCGCACCGGACCCGCAGGGAGTCGAATCGGTCGAAATCCCGGCGGGTCCGTATCTGCTGTTTTCATTTCGAGGCGCGATGCCGCGGGTCGTGATGGACGGCTGGCGGCGCGTGTGGACGCACTTCGAGGAGCGGCGGAAGCTTCAACGCGCGTACACCGCGGATTTCGAAGCCTATCCGGAGGACGGCACAGGCGTCGACATCTGGATCGCGGTGCGAGAAGAAGGGAGCATCGCGTGAGATCGAATTCCGCCACCATGTCGAGACCTGAGGTCTGGCAGCGTGGACCGATCGACGGCGTGCCGCCGCTCCTGCAGCCCGTCGCCCACACGCTGCCGAACGCGTCATGAACCCCGACCTTCGAGAGGAATTCACCATCGTGAAAGACCTCGCGCGCGGGCGTAGTAGCATCGCTCCATGAGCCCTGCGCTGGATCGCGCGAAGACCTTCCATCGGTTGCACGAATCCGGATGTTTTGTCATGCCGAATCCGTGGGACGCAGGGACCGCCCGCGTCCTCGCGCAGCTTGGATTTTCAGCCCTTGCGACGACCAGCTCAGGGTCGGCGTGGTCGATGGGACACGCCGACAATCACATTTCGATGGAGCAGTCGCTCGATCACATGCGCGCGATCGCCGCCAGCGTGGATCTGCCGGTGAACGCGGACTTCGAGGGCGGGTTCGCGGTGCGGCCGGACGATGTGGCGGCGCATGTGGCGCGGGCGATCGAGACGGGAGTCGCGGGGCTGTCGATCGAGGATTCGACCGGCGATTCGCTGCACCCGCTATTCGGCTTCGAGTTGTCGGTGGATCGGATCCGGGCGGCGCGCGGGGCGATCGATCGTTCGGGCATCCCGGTGGTCCTGACCGGCCGTTCGGAAGGGTTCATCGTGGGGCGTCCGGACCTGAAAGAAACGATCCGCCGGTTGGCGGCCTATGCCGAAGCGGGCGCCGATTGCCTGTACGCCCCGGGCTTGAGCACGCTGGACGACATCCGGGCAGTCGTGAACGCGTCGGCCCCGCGTCCCGTCAACGTGCTGGCGCGGCCGACGCTGAGCGTGGCGGCGCTCGCCGACACGGGCGTCCGCCGGATCAGCATTGGCGGCAGCTTCGCGCGCGCGGCCTGGACGGCTTTTCTCGAGGCGGCGCGCGAGACGGCGGAGCGCGGGACGTTCACGGCGATCGGCCGCGCTATGCCGGGAGCCGAGCTCAACGGTCTGTTTTAGTCCGAGG
>JBOGIZ010000081.1:0-2984 GCA_050747805.1 Vicinamibacterales bacterium
CCCTCGGACTCCCCTACACGCGTCCTCGCTCGCCGCTTCGTCGGCTCGCTCCGGCCGCGTGGCTCGCTCGCGGCGCTCGCTCGCGCGGCGGCGGGCCGATTATGAGATGCGTCTAGCTTCAGAAGGAGAGATCACTTTGGCCAACTCGACGCAAAGCTACAAGAGTCACGTCCGCTGGCTGCCGCCGTTCCACTTCTTCGTGGTCCCTGTTCTGTTGATCAACGCCATCAACGCCATCCGCCATGTCTGGCTTGCTCCGAACCGCAGCACGGCGTTCGCCCTGCTCGTCGCGATCGCGCTGCTGCTACTGGCGCTCGTCGCCCGCGAGATGGTCGTCACCGTGCAGGATCGGGTCATTCGTCTGGAGATGCGCCTGCGGCTGCGCGACTGCCTGCCCGCCGATCTTCGCCCGTCGATTGACACGCTGACGCGGCAGCAGCTGGTCGCGCTGCGGTTCGCGAGCGACGCGGAGATGCCCGACCTCGTTCGCGACGTCCTCGCCGGCAAACTGACGACCGGCAAAGCCGTCAAGCAGCGCATCAAGGACTGGCAGGGCGATCATTTGAGGGCGTAGCGATCGGTTCGCAGCGCGACATCCTCACGTGCGCCTGTCGGGACACGCTTCCGACGGAGGGCACGAAGATCGCAAAGGTACAAAGACCACAAAGAACCCATTCGGCTGTTACGCCACGACGCGTTTGAAGCCGTGCGGCATCAGGATCGTGACGTTGAAGTTGATGAGAAATCCAGACTGTGATCGCGCAGCCGATCACTTGGCGACCGAGCCGTTCGGTTTCGACCGGGATCTCAGCGTTGATCTTTTCCAGCATAGATAGTCTTTGTGATCTGTGTCGCTTCCTGAACCTCGTGAGCAGCCGTCGGCACCGTGAGGTGCAGACGACGGCCGGTCCATGTCCAGATATCCAGCTGCGTGCCGTCCGTATCCATCACCACTACCCCATCGTCCGCCGTACTGAAGATGCGGGCGCCGGCGGCGCGGTAGCGATCGACGACCACTGGCGCCGGGTGGCCGAACGGATTGTGCCGTCCCGCGCTGAAGATCACCGCCGCCGGATGTGTGGCGTTCACGAGCCCCGCCGAGCTGCTGCCGGCGCTTCCATGGTGCGGCGCCTTCACGATGACGATCGGCGCGGCGTCGAACGTCGACGCCACCGGGGGCTCGACGGCGCGGCTGATGTCGCCCGGCAACAGCACCGCGACGTTTCCGACGCGGACTTCGAGCACGATCGAATCGTCGTTTCTCACCTTCTGCCGCTCCCAATCTGGGTCGGGTGGGTTCAACACACGGACGGTCGCGGCGCCGAGGGTGAACGATTGTCCTGATCGCTTGTCGATCCACGGGATATGCGCAGTCGCCGCCTGCGCCTGCAGGAGCTGAAGCGCGCGGTCCCGCGGCACGGGAATGCCCTCCCAGATCTCGCGCGGCGCAAGCGCGCGGATCACGGCCGGCGCTCCGCCGATGTGGTCGGGATCGCCGTGCGTCAGCACGAGCGCGCCGAGATGCCGCACGTCGAACGCCCAGCAGGCCGGGACGGTGACGCGCCGGCCCAGATCGAACGTGGATCCTGGCGCGCCCCCCGCGTCGACGAGTACCGGCGACGCGCCGGACGGCCACACGAGCGTTGCGTCGCCTTGTCCGACGTCGAGCACGGCGATGCGCGTCCAGCCGGCAGGAATTTGCGGCGCCCGGAAGGCCGTCGCGGCGGGAGGAGCGTGCACGATCGCGACGCCGGCCAGCGCGATCGCGGCGGCCGCCAGGCGCCGCATGAGAGGCCGGCGCGTCAGCAGCGCACCAGCCCACCCGCCGTACCACACGAGCATGATCCAGAGCGCCGGCGCGGGCACGTCGATGACAAGCCAGGGAGCCGTCTCGACGAGCGCTGCCGAGCGGATCAGCGCGGCTGTCGCAACGTGGGCGACCCACCCACACGCAAGCGCGGGGGCGCGCCAGATCGCATCGAGCGGCACGGCGGCAAGTCCGGCGAACTCGATGATCGACATCAGTGGAATCGCGGCGAAGTTCAGCACGAGACCCGCGAAGGTCACGCGGCCGAACAGCCGCGCCGCGATCGGCATCAACGCGACTTCGGCGCACAGCGTCGCCGCTCCGAGCGCGCGGCCTTCCATCCAGATCCAGCGGCACACTGCGCGCAGCCGGCCTGGCGTCCGGTCCGGAACCGCCGATGGCCGGATGCGTGTGACCGCGACGAGAATGGCAAGCGTCGCGCCGAACGAGAGCAGGAATCCTGGATCGAAGACGGTCAGCGGCGCCGTCACTGCCGCAAAAGCCGCCGCCACGGACAGCGCGTTGAGCGCCGATCCGCGGTGGTCGATGGCTCGCGCGGCGAGATAGACAACCCCTGCGACCGTCGCGCGCAGCACCGACGGCGCGAGACCCGTGAGGTAGCCATAAAACAGGAGCAGCAGGATCGATGCGGCCGCCGTCCCGCGAATCGGCAGCCGAAGACCCCGACCGACCGCGACGATCATCGCGATGAGGAGCGCGACGTTCTCGCCGGAAATCGCGATGACGTGATACGTGCCCGCGTCCTGAAGCCGGCGCTCGTCGTCGGTATCAAGACCGGTGCGGTCGCCAATTAAGATCGCGGTCACGACCCCGGCGGAGCGTCCGCTCCAGTAGCCGACGGCGTCCGCGGTCGCCGCGCGGACGCGCGCGCGCAGCGCCGCTGCCGCTTCGCTGATCGGTCCCCCACGCGACACGATCGACACGAGCGCCCCGCTCTTCGTCGATCCAAGCAGCACGGTTCCCTGCCGCGCAAGGCGCGCGCGGTCGCTGGGTACGCCCGGATCGCCATAGTCGACGGGGACGCGAAGCAGGGCCGGGAGCGACACCGTCCGCCCGGCGCGCCACTCGCGCGCCATCTCGAAACCGAGCACACCAGAGACGCTCACGTGCGCGCCCCCCTCGACGATGCGTCGGCCGCCAGCGTCCGCCACGTCGG
>JBOGIZ010000082.1:0-4634 GCA_050747805.1 Vicinamibacterales bacterium
GCGTCAGTGCGAGGTCGGTGAACACCGTATTGTCGCGGCGCCACGCGATCCACTCGGCCGGCGCCGCGAATTGCTTCGCAATCTGCACGCGCGTCGCCTCGTCCCAGATCACGACCAGCCGGGCGGCGTCGGTATAGGGCAACGGTCGAATCAGCACGGCGTAGAAAGCACTGAAGATCGCCGTCACGCCGCCGATGCCGAGCGCGAGCGTGAGAATCGCCACGGCCGAAAAGCCGGGATAGCGCGGGATCTGGCGCAGGGCATGGCGAACGTCGCGCGCGACTTGCTCGACCCGCGGCCATCCCCACGCCGCGCGCATGTCTTCTTTGGCGAGCGCGACGCTGCCGAACGCGCGACGCGCCTCGATCGGATCGGATTGCTCTGCCTCGAGATCCAGGTGGTTTTGAATCTCGCGGTCGATCTCGTCGTCGCGCCGGCCCATATCAGCCCTCCGTTCGGGCGGTCACCTTGGCCATGCCGTCGACCAGGCGCGCCCACTTCGACTCTTCGACGATCAGGTGCTTTCGTCCGACGGCGGTGAGGCGGTAGTACTTGAACTCGCGGTTTCCATCGCGCTTCTCCCAGGTGGCCGCGAGCCAACCTCGGCGCTCGAGCCGGTGGAGAGCCGGATAGAGCGACCCGTGCTCGACCCGAAGCAGGTCTTCCGTGCTCCACTGAATGTGCTTGGTGATCTGGTGACCGTGCGCCGGTCCCAGCCGGAGTGTACGCAGGATCAACAGCTCGAGAGTCCCGGGCAGCAGCGCGAGCTGTTGGGATGGAGCCATAGTCTGGGCAGACAGTCTACCATAGAAAGGTAGATCGACTACCCTCGGCGACTATTCGCATTTCAACGGCCAGCTTCTCGGTTCTGATCCGCTCCGGTTGGAGTACAGTGGGATCATGCGTAACCTAACGCTGCTGATCGCCGTCTTGTGCTTTCTGCCTTCTCCGTTTTCGGGTGCTCAGTCGCAGTCACCTAGCGGTGATACGTCGGGCAAGCGCCAGGCGCCGATGACCTTGGCAGGCTGCCTCAGCCCCACACCCGCCAGCGGCGCCTTTACGTTCACCGCAAAGGACGGTACGAAGTACCGGCTCAGCGGCAAGAACATTAAAAAGTATGCCGGGCAAGAAGTGGAGATCATCGGCGGCGAAGGAAAGAAGCTCGCGGTGAAGGGAGGACTGCAGCCGTCGCCGAACGTCGCGGCGCAGGCCGGCGCCATTGATCCCGGACAGGCCGCGATAGCGTCGCAGCCCGGAGGCACAGCCACCGGCACCGGCAGCGTCGACGTGCCGGTGTTCAAGGTGAACCGCGTGCGCGGGCTGGGCGGCTCCTGTCAGTGACGCACATCAGCGGCGAAGCATGCGTCCCGCACGATGGCCGTGGCGGTTTCGGCGCGGGTAGCGCACCTCACCGTAAGGGTGCTGCGAGGAGATAGAGGCTCATCGAGCGTCTGCCGAAGTACAGCTGCCGACTCCAACGTTCTTCAGAAGTTAGAATGCTTCAATGGAGGACGTCCGAGGTTATCTGTTCGTCGGGGTGGTCATCGCGATCGTGATTGCGTGGTCGTGCGGCTTCGACGCCTGGTCGATGAGTGGCACCCTACGACGGTCGCGCAGTCCGCTGTGGACCGGATTCTCGCTGACGGCCGCATCGGCGTTGTTCCTCGTCACGGGCCTCATTGGCTACAATCTCAGCCAGCACGATCGGTTCGTCACGGGGACGTGGGCCGATGGCGTGATTTTGTGGCAAGTCGTGGTGGGCCTTGTCATGCTGCCCGTGGCGATCCACTTCTTGCGGCGCGGTGTTCGCGACATCAACCAGAAGCCGAGTCAGCCGCGCGAATCCCTCGAATCCCCGCGAGATGCCCATCCGGACAGGCCAGCTTCCGCAACACGCACTCGCCAATCACGCTGACATCGCGACGGTTCGCGCAGAACCGCGAGTGGATCGACACGCACCGCCGGATAGGGGGAGTAGACTGTCGCTATGGTTGACGACCTGCGGCGCGCGCTCCGCGTTCTGCGGAGAAGTCGCACCTTCGCGCTGACCGCGATCCTGACGTTGGCCCTGGCGGTCGCTGCCAACGTCACCGTATTCGATCTGCTCGACGCGCTGCTCTGGCGCGATATTCCGGTTCCTCACCCCGAGCAGTTGACGGTATTGACAACGGCCAATCCGGATTCCTCGTACGACTACGGACTCACGTTCCCCCTCTTCGAGCAGTTGCAGAAAACCCAGCATGTTTTTTCGTCCGTAATCGGCTGGAGCCACGTCGGCGTCTACAACATTCAGACCACTCAGGAAGATACGCACGGCGCCTGCGTCGTCGTCTCGGGGCGCTTCTACGCCCAGCTTGGCGTCACGCCGCTCCGTGGGCGGCTGATCGCCGACAGCGATGTCAACGAGGACTCGATCGACCCGGCGCGGGTCGCCGTGATCAGCGAGGCGTTCTGGCGCGAGGCGTATCAGGCGCAGGACAGCGCCATCGGCCAGACCATTCGCATCGAAGGACAGCCCTTCACGATCATCGGCGTGACGCCGCCGCATTTCAAAGGCCTTGGGCTCGCCGTTGAGCCCGATGTCACGTTGCCCCTGACGGCGTGGCCAAGGATCGAAGATAGCCCCCTGTCGGTGCTGCGCAAAGGCACGGGTTTCTTTATCCTCACCGCCGGGCGGCTGAAGGCAGGCGTGTCACTTCCGCAAGCGGCGGCTGCAGTCCAGACGCTGTGGCCCCCGCTCAAAGCGTCCGCTGTGCCCGCCGGCGACACGCCGGCCCAGCGCGACCGCTTCATGGGTCTTCGTCTCCACGTGCGCGCCGGAGCCCACGGCGTCGACGACTTGCAGCGGGAGTTCGGCAGTCCTCTCGAAATCCTGTTCGCCCTGACCACGCTGATGCTGTTCACCGCCTGCATCAATCTCGGGGCGTTGACGTCCTTCCGCGCGGCCGCGCGCACGCACGACCTTCGTGTGAGACGGGCGCTGGGCGCCGGATGGTGGGGCGCTGTGCGCCCCCTCGTCGCCGAGAATCTGCTGCTTTCAGCGTGCGGCGGTTTGCTTGGCTTCTGGATCGGCGCGTCGTCCAGCAGCATTCTGGCGGGCGTGCTGTTGCGGGACTACATCGTGCCGGCCTCGCTGGACCTCGTGCCGGGCTTGCATCTCCTGATGTACGCCGTCGTGACGATGGCATGTTCAACCGCGATCTGCAGCGTGGCGCCCGCCTGGCTGTCGATGCGGATGCAGTCGATCTCGCCGAACGGGGCGGGCGGCTCGCGGACCGTGTCGTCACGAAGTCAGTTCGGCACGATGCTGGTCGTCGTCCAGATCTGCCTCTCGATCGTGGCGCTCACCAGCGCGGGCGTGCTCATCCGGACGCTTCGCGCGATCCGTGCCGTCCCCTCCGGTCTGGATAGTGCGCATGCGATCGTGGCCTATCCGATGCCCAAACCGGGCGGATACGACCACGTGAATAACGACCAGTACTATCCGGCCGTTCTGCAGCGCCTCCGCGCAATCCCAGGCATCGATAGTGCGGCCATCGCGCTTGGCAATCCCGCGGGCGGAGACGGTGAGCCCGACCGCGTCTGGCCGACCGCCGCGCCAGGTAGTTCCGGCGGTGTCGAGGCGCAGTCAATGGCGGTCTCTCCCGACTTCTTCACGTCAGTCGGCGTCCGACTGCGGTCCGGACGCGATTTCACCTGGTCTGACAATTCGCGGTCGCGCGGCGTGGCGGTGGTCAGCGAATCGCTGGCGCGCCAGTTGGGCGGCCATCCGCTCGGGTTGCATCTGCGTGTCGGTGCAGCGCCGTCTAAACAGGATCTCGAGGTCGTCGGGATTGCGCAGGACGCCCACATATTTGATCTTCGTGATACGACGCTGTCCACCATCTACATCGCCGCGCTGCAGCAGCCGGACGCCAGCTGGAAATGCTTCGTGCTTCGCGGAACGACATCAATTCCGCAGGTCAATTCCGCGCTGAACGGGTTCGGCCTCGAGCTCGTGACCCACATGGAGTCGCTCGACGACATCACGGATCGCGTCCTGCTCACGAACCGCCTCCTCGCGGCAGTCGGAACAGGCATCGCAGGCCTCGCCTTGCTACTGACGGCGATTGGCGTGTTTGGCGTCATGGCGCAGATCGTCACCGCGCGCCGCCGCGAGCTCGGGATCCGGCTTGCGCTCGGAGCCAGCCGATCGCGCATCGCACGGACGGTCGTTGGACGCGGTCTCGCGACGACAGCGATCGGCCTCGGCCTCGGGTTGATCGCTGCGGTGTGGACGACCGCCGCGCTCAAGGCGTTCGTCTTTGGCGTCAACGTGCACGACGCTATTTCGTTCCTCGTGGCTCCGGCACTGCTGCTGCTCGTTGCGCTGGGCGCGACAGCGGTTCCGGCCTGGCGCGCGGCTGACACGGACCCACTGATCGCCATGCGCTCGGAGTGATCGGAAATGACCGCCGCTGATTTCCGCCGCATCGCGCTCAGCTTCGACCGATCGGAGGAAGGTTCGCACATGGGCGCGGTCGATTTCCGCGTCGGCGGCCACATTTTCGCCACGCTAGCCTCAGTCGAGCAGGGCTACGGAAACCTGATACTCACACCCGAACAACAGGCGGCGTTTGTAGCGGAGCAGCCCG
>JBOGIZ010000083.1:0-9090 GCA_050747805.1 Vicinamibacterales bacterium
GACCCGAACTCCGGGGTCGCGACAATCTCGGGACAATTCCCGGATCGCAATCTGATCGCGCAGGTGCTCAACCGGGTCGCCGAGCTAGGTATCGCGGCGTTCCAGAATTCCACGCAGCGCGAGTCGGCACGGGCGCGTCAGAAATTCGAGGATGCAAAGAAACAGCTCGACGACGCCACGGGCAGGCTGCTGGAGTTCGAGCGGACGGCCCAGCTTGACGTGGTGCGCACGGACGCCGACGCAGCGCTGAACGAACGGAGCGAGCTGTCGAACTTGTCCGTCGAAATCGAATCGGAAAAAGCGCGCCTTGCGAATGCGGAGGAGGAGCGGGCCGCCCGAACGCGCAATGCCAGCGGCTCAAATCTGCAGCAGCGGTCGTTGAATCCAGAGGTTATCGATCCGGTTCTCGAGAAGCTTGACGAGGACGTCGCCACCAGGCGTACGCGCATCGCCGGGTTCGAGCGCCAGCGCGCTCAGCTGGCCTCCAGAAACCTGTCCGGACCTAGGCTGAAACAGCTGGATCTGTTGTACACGCGCGAAATCCAGCAGGAGCGGCTGAAGAGTGACCAACAGCTAGCCGAGCAGACATACCTGCCGATCGCGTCCGCATACGAGACAGAACAGATCGCGCACGGCGCGGGGATGGCCGCCCTTCAGATACTTGCGCCCGCAATTCCGCCGCCGGGTGCGCAGCCCCGCCACATGGCGCTATCGATCCTTGCCGGCTCGTTCGGCGGATTGCTCGCAGCCGCGTTGGCCGTCATCGTCATGCAGCTGGTTCGCCGGCTGGCTGGCGCGAGCTAACACGCCGCGTCGGTCACCGCATCCACACGATCTTGCGAACGTCCACCAGCTGTGCGTCGCACGGCACGGCAGAGCCGTTGCGCGAGACGCGCAGTTCGATGGGACCGAAGCGCCGTTCGCGGGCATCTGGCATTCCTCCAATGAACACGACGGTTGTCCATTGCCCACCTTGAAGGTCGACTCGATTCAGCAGTCGACCATCCTCCCGTAACTCCACCTTTAGCGAAGCGTCGGTGACGGAATGCGGGCGCATGGCCATCTCGATCCGACGGGCCTCCGTCGGAACGTACAGACTCGCGCAAGCTGCTGCGACGCGATACTCGCTACCGGATCCGTCCGTTATCCAAGCTGATACGCCGAGACCGACGTGCTCGAGGTACGCGTGGTCGAGCACCGCGTCCGCCCGTGCCGGAATGGCGGCCGCAAGGGCCACGGCGGCGGCGCATGTCGCAATCGCGAGGCCCCGCGGTGCCTGTGCCCGTAAAGTTCCAGAATTGCAAACCGCCAGCGCCGCCCAGAACGGATACGCCACTGTGGAGATGAGAAGCGGGTGGCCGCCAATCGCCGTCAACAGGAGCACCGAGACGCCGACGGCCATTGATGCCGTTAGCTGGTCATCATAACGGTGCAACAGCGAGAGCGCTGCGATTGCGACAAAACCAGCGAGCCCTGGGACGCCCAGCTCCGCCATAATTTGGAGAAACTGATTGTGGGCGTTTTCGGGAACAGTAAAACGAAAGTTTATTGGCGGGTACGTGACGGAGTTAGGAACAAATTCGCCGATTCCGATGCCAAGGAGCGGATGGTCTCGGGTCATCCCAATCGCTTTCTGCCACATGCCAAGGCGGTATTGAAGCGCGTTGTCCGCCGTCGAACTCGTGGAGCGATGCGCGAGATAGCTCCAAGCCGGGATGGCCGCTATCGCAAGAGCGGCGACAGCACTTAGGATGATCGCTCGGCGGGCGCCGCGAGCGGACGCAGCCTTGAATAGGGCGATGACGACCGCGATGATGGCAATTGCGCCGAAGGCCGTCCGCGATCCCGCAAGCAACTCGCCTGCTCCGATCAGCAGTGTCACGACAACTCCGATGGCCGGTTCTGAGCGGATCATGCCAACCGCCGGCAAGAGAGCCATTGCGAAATAGGAACCGGCGGCATTTGGGTCGGTCGTTGTCATGGTGATTCGGACGTTCATCACCACATTCGCTACTTGACGAGCGCTGCCAGTCCGCGCGAGCACCATTAGGAGTTTGTCGACGTTGAACGCCGCGGCCGCCGCTGCGCCGACGACCAGCATTCTTACCGCTGTTTGCGATGCCCGCACGCCGCCGCTCATCCCGAAGACGATGAAGAGCGTCAGGCCTTCGATGAGCGCAAGTCCGGCGTACAGGGGCCGAAGCGCTGCGGAACCACCGAAGTAGTCCTGTGACAAGATGTGCCAGGTCCACGCGACCGCTGGTTCGCCGTTCGAGAGCCGCACGTACTCAGGACCGAGCGCCGCCAGTGTCGATCCCGCCGTGAGCGCGATCATCAGAAGGGCGACGACCTCCGCGGTCGTCAGGGGACGCCGCGACCGCTTGACGAATCCGAGCCGAAAAAGCGCTCCGGTCACACACGCGGCGAGCAGCAGTTCCGCAAACAACTGGCCGTTCATACTCGGCGCGCACAGCGACGACACCGGCACGGCGATGGGACAGATTGCGACGAAGATCAGAAGGCCCTGAGCCGGAGCTGCAAACGTCAGAGCGGCCAGGCCCAGCAAAGCAACTGCCGTGGCGAACGGTATGTGGCCGCCGGCGAATGCGCCTGCGCCGAGCAGGGCGAAGAAAGTGCCAGCCAGGCAGTAAAGGACCGCTCCGACATACTCGCGCAGCATATGATTCATTGCGGCAGGACACTGCCGATGGTACCCGAATATGAACCATCAGGGCCGGGACATCTTCATCGATCCGCGGTTCGACGCCGACTACGGCCGCCATCCGCTGGTGCTGGCTGACGTCGGCGCGCGTGGCGGCCTCAAGCGGAACTGGGCGGCGGCCGCGCGCCATCTGCGCGTGATCGGATTCGAACCCGACGAGCGCGAGTACCGTCGCTTGATCGAGCGCGCCGATCCCTCGCGCACGTTCGTCCATGCCGCGCTGCACGATCGACGCGGACCGCTGCCGTTGTATCTCGCCAGGGATCGTGGACTCAGCTCCATCTTCCGCCCGAACCGGGCGTTTGTCGACGCGTTTCCCGACGCTGACCGCTTCGATACGACCGAGGTCGTTGAAATCCAGGCCGACACGCTCGACAACCTGCTGGGCGCTCGTGACATCGTTGACGTGGATTTTATCAAGGCCGATACGCAGGGGAGCGAGCTGTTCGTGCTGCGCGGCGCGGAGCGAACACTAACGACAACGGCCGTGGGCGTGGAGGTCGAGGTCGAGTTCGCCCCGCTATACGTGGGGCAGCCGCTGTTTGCAGACGTTGACGGATTCCTGCGCGGCCTGGGTTATCACCTGTTCGACCTGCGACCGTGCCGTTGGAAGCGGGCCGTCGGACGCGATGCCGGAGGCCCATATGGACAGGTGATCTGGGCCGATGCGCTCTACTTGAAAAGCACCGCGGCCGTCGAGACGATGGCCGGATCTCTTCCGGCGGATCTTTCGAGGAGCAAGCTGCTTCGCGCGATTTCCGTGGCGCTGTTGTACGGATATGCCGACTACGCGCTGGCCATCGCGAGTGGAACGACCGGGCTGCAGACACACGAGCGGGATCTCGTTCTCGCGGCGCTCCGTGCCGCGAACCCGGCACATGTCGGGCCCGCATTTCCCGGCCGCCGGCGCCTCGCGGCCATGTCCCGCGCACTCTGGAGAATGCTGCGCCGCTCGAACGAGGGGTGGTCCGTCAGCGATTCCGGGATCGGCAATCTCGACTGATTACCCGCCGCTGCGTTTCGGGATCCACCCGCCGTTCACGCAGACGCCCCCACCGATCGAGACGAACGGATCGGAAATGGTGCATTTCGCCGGCGTCGACGTCTGAGTCGTCGTCGAAGACGTGCCGCCCGACGATGATGTCGACGTCGTTCCGCTCGTGACGTGCCCGGGAATCCACCCACCGTTGATACAGGTCCCTCCGCCGATAAAGACGAACGGATCGGGTATCGTGCAGCCGCCGCTCGATGTGTTCGTCGTCGTCGACGTCGTTGAGGTGCCCGTGACGTTGCTCACCGTCGCGGTCGTGGACGGCCCGGACGCCCCCGTCATGCCGCTGGGAATCCATCCGCCATTGACGCACCTGCCGCCGCCGATCGTGGCAAACGGGTCGGGCGTGGTGCAGCCAGCGCTCGACGTGCCCGTCGACGACGACGTCGTCGTCGTGGACGGGCCGCTGCTTGTAGAACCGCTCGTGGTTGCGGTTGACGTGTTCGCCATCCCCCTAGGAATCCAGCCGCCGGTGACGCAGGTGCCGCCGCCGATCGCTGCAAACGGATCCGATGTCGTGCAGCCGGCCGCGGACGTGGACGTACTCGCCGTTGACGTTGTTGCCGTCGACGCGGTCGTCGTGCCCGAGGTGCGCGGGATCCAGCCACCGTTGACGCAGGTGCCGCCGCCGATCGAAGCAAACGGATCCGATGTCCTGCAGCCGGTCGTCGACGACGTTGATGACGACGACGTTGATGACGATGACGTCGATGACGATGACGTCGATGTTCCCGTGTCCGTGAACGAGTCGAACGCTGAGCTGGTTCCGACGCCGAAGAGGCCCGTGGCCATCCAGGTTTCGTACGTCTGGTAGGAGCCAACCGTTCGGGCCCAGACTTCGAGTAAGTGAGTTCCGAGATCGGTCGAAGGGGCCGTCCAGGTAAACGACGGCGTTCGCGAATAATTCTGGACCTTCACCCACCCCATCGACTGAGAAAACATCCAGAACGCGTATTCCACCGGACCCATCGTGCTGGTGGCCGATGCGGTCCACGTGACGGTTTGTCCCGGCATGAGCGGGTACGCGGAGGATGACTGCAGTTGACTGATCACCGTCGCATCCGACCCGGCGCTCGATGCCGGCAACTCGACCTCCGCCGAGTAGTCGCTGACAGAGCCGTCTGCGCTGTAGGCACGCACCGCGAAAAAATAATCCAGCGTCGGATCCAGACCGCTCATGAACCACGACGTCTGGTTGCCGACATCCACCGTCCCGATGTAAAAGCCGGACTGCGGACCGTATGACACGAGGTATCCCGTGACGCCGGAGCTGGTCGAAGGATCCCACGACAACGTCTGCGCCCCCGCGGGCACGACCGACAGCAGGAAGAGGGCGAGGGCCAAGCGCAGCAGTGGAGTACGCACGCCGCGCCTAGCGCAAGGCCCATACCCGCGGCGGCCGATTGTGCGTGTGCAGTCAAGATCTTTTGGTGCAGCAACTTACAGGCTGGCGCCGGCCGCGCCTAACGCGTCCAGGTGTCCGGTAGCCGACGATTTTGTAACGCTGATTTCAGAAGGATGCCGGTGTCTCAGACGTGACACATTCACGCGTGAGACATCGGCGGATTTGGTGAGACGACCTATCGCTTCGGAATCCATCCGCCGTTGATGCACGTGCCGCCGCCAATCCACACGAACGGATCAGGGATTGTGCAGCCTCCCTGCGCGGCCGTGTGCGTGGTGGTGGTTGACGTGCCTCCACTGGACGTTCCCGTGGAGACCGCGATGTGCCCGGGAATCCAGCCGCCGTTCACGCACGTGCCGCCGCCGATCGACGTGAACGGATCGGGGATCGTGCAGCCGGCGGAAGACGACGACGACGTGGAGGTTGACGAGGAAGTCGGCGCGGTGGTTGTCGTTGAGGCGGAAGCGACACTTGGCGTGCTCATCATGCCGCCGGGAATCCAGCCGCCATTCACGCACACTCCGCCGCCGATCGACACAAACGGATCCGGCGCCGTGCACCCGCTCGTGGACGCACTGGACGTGCTCGGCGCGGGGGGCGTGACCGGGGCGCTGACGTCACCGCTCGGAATCCAGCCGCCATTGACGCACGTGCCGCCGCCAATCGACATGAATGGATCCGCCGTCGCACAGCCGCCCGCCATCGTCGTCCCCGCCGAGAATGTCCCGGACGTCGTCAGGTTCACGAGGAATACGTCCTGCCGCGCGCCCGTGCCCGGGTCTCCCTTGGGATCGGTCCCGAGTGTCTTCTCCCAGTTCGACGTGAAGAGCACCCAGCGCCCATCGTCGGACACGTTCGGCCGCGGCTCGTACCAGAACGCCTCGGCGCTCGGGTTGCCGTCGTACGTGACATCGCTGCGATGGTGCGCGAATCGCCAGATCGTCGGATTCTGACCCGGGACATCGGTCTCGACGGCGATGATTTCATCGTCGAGCGCGCGCCAGGGCGCGGTGTTGTCGCCGTAGCGGAACGTCGCGCTGATGTACGGCACGAGCGTCGTCGCGCTCGCGTTGTTCCATGTGGTGTGATCGGATAGATAGACTTCCTTCGGCGAAACCACCGTCGGGAGCATGTCGCGCGTCACGGCGGGCGCCGCGAGCGATCGGAACTGCCACTGCGCAGCGTCCCACGTCGTCGACGTGCAGCAGTCCTGGTTCACCATCACGCCGTAGCCGAACGCGTCATGCCCGTACGGGAGCATGCTGTCGACCATCGGGACAAACGACCCCGTCAGCGTGTCCCACAAGACCGCCTGCGGGGCCTGGCGCGCGCTCGCCTGGTCCGCGGCCGTCGGGTAGAGCATGACGTACCGGCCGCTATGGTCGATGTTGACCGCGTGCAGCGAGAAGTCAAGCGTGATGGGCGTCGGCTGACCGTTGAGCGTCGACGCCGACGTGTCGAGCAGCAGCCGACTCGACGGATTCGCATGATCGAAGACGAGCACGTAGTGATGATGATCCTGCGACACGCCGCCGAAGAAGACCTCTACACGTTCGGTCGAACCGGCGCTGGAGGCCACGCCGCCGATGTACGTCCCGCTGAGGCCGGAGACGACGGTGTCGAGATTTACGAGCGTCGTGTAGACGCCAGTCGAGAAATCGTACTGGTCGATCGTTCGGTCGTTCGTACCGACACCGCTGTAGCCGAGGTAGATGATCGAGTCGTTCACGTAACTGAATTGCGGCTCGATGTACGTACTCAGGACCATGCCGCCATTGCTCGTGCTCGTCGGGTTGATCCGGCTCGCGGTGCCGGTCGCGGCGTTGAACCGGAACGGGATCGCCGTGCCGTCGGTGCTGAGCACGTAGAAGTAGGAGCCGTTGGCGCTCCATTCGTTCTGATGCGGGCTCGACGTCGTGCGGAAGGAATAGTTGTGAAACCCGGGCCGCGTGACGCTGTCGGTCACGCGCGTGATCGATGAGTGAAATACGGGATCCGAGAACGTGCTGCCCGCCGGGCCGAGCGCGGGCAGCGGGGGTTTCGCATAAGTATTGCGATTCGTGACGGCCACGTACGGACGGGAGGCCGTTGCGGTCTGAGCCCCCGCCGGCGCCGCGACGCACACAACGAGACCCATCCCAAATAACGAACGATGAATTGCCATGGTGGCGGGCGAAATGGCAATCGTGCGGCCACGGGAAATTTCGCAAAAATCGCTGGTTTTACAGGAGAAAATACGGATGAGCTCGCCGAGTTGAAGGGTCCGCGATTACGTCCCGCGCGAGAAACCCACGAATCTGTAATGCTCAGGTGTCGAGGGTATCGGACCCGGGTTCGGTCGGCGTGTCGATGAACTCTCCCGCCATTTCAACGGGCATTTCACTGCGCACGACGGGCGACTTGTTCCACTGGAGCGTGCGCGCGCGGATGTCGCGCAGCAGTTTGAGCTCGCCTGGACGGAAGAATCCGCTGACGAGCAGCACAAGGCCGTACACGGCGGTCGTCAGCACCGTACACGCCAGAACCTGGTGAATAGGACGGAGCGACGTGGGCACGCCGTGGACCGACGCAAGATACCCCGCCACGCCGGCGACCGTGACACGCGCCAGCCGATTCCACTCGTACTGAATCGGATAGAAGTACCAGGAGGCGCCCACCGTCGCGCAGGCCAGCGTGAAATACGCGATCGCGTTCGCGAGCGCCGCTCCAACGATCCCGAGTCGAGGGATGAGCAGGAGGTTGGCAAGCACGCTGGCGGCAGCGGCGGCTCCGGTCGAAATCGGATACACCTTCGTACGCTTGGTGATCACAAGGCCGATCGATCCGAGGAGGTACAACCCCTGAAACATCACACCGAGGGCGATCCATGGCGTGACGACTTCGGCGCCGCGGAACTTCGGGTTGGTGAAGATTCGAACGATCGCAGGCGCCGTGACGCATACTCCCGCGACGAGAAGCGTGAGCAGCGCGATGACGTACGTGGAGATTGTGCTGTAAATGCGCTTCGCGTCGCGCTGGTGCATCAGGCCGAGGAAGAAGGGCGTCCACGCCGATTCGAACGCGCTCACGAATAGCTTCAGCGCCAGTCCGAAGGTGGCGCCGATCGAGTACAGGCCCACATCCCTGAGCGTCCCGAACGCATTGAGGAAATAGCGGTCGGCGAAGCCGATCACTTGCCGCGCCACCGTGTGCGGCACGCGAGGCAGGCCGAAGCCGAGCGCTTCGCGAAGGATTGCCGTCGAGAACATCGGGCGGAGCAGCGGTACGAACCAGCGGATCATGATCAGGATCATCAGCGTCGTGATCACGAGATCCGCGGCCACGATCCCGAACACCTCCAGGCGCATCCCGACAACGAAGACGAGCCGCGCCGCAATTGTTCCCGCCGATTGGATGAATGCCAGAGAGACGAACTGCGCCGGCTGTTCTTTGATGCGCAGCACCTGAAACGGCATGAAGAAGAAGCTGCCGGCGAACGTGTTGGCAATCACGAGCCGGATGAGCAACGTGTATGCGCGACTATGGAACAGGAGGACGCTCAGCGGCCCCGCAGCCGCTGTGCCGCCAAGCGCCACTGCGCCGTTCATCGTCAGGAGAAAGAGGAAGATCGTGCTGGCAAGCTGCTGCCGCGCCCGCTCGTCCGCGCAGTCGTAATACAGCCGCATGAACGCCGTGTCCACGCCCCAGCGGAACAGCACCTGCGCGGCCGCCTCGATCGTCAGCAGCATCGTGATGATGCCGTAGTCGGTCGGCGTGAGATAGCTCGTGAAGATCGGCAGCAGGAGCAGCGAGACGACGTTTGTCGCCACGCTTCCCATGCCGTAGATGAGCGTGTTCTTGAAAAGATTGGTGACCCGGGTCAGCAGCATTCTTCAATCGAGGGGCGTCGCCCCTCGGACTCCCCTACACGCG
>JBOGIZ010000084.1:0-4569 GCA_050747805.1 Vicinamibacterales bacterium
GAACAGCAGCGCCACTTCGTTGTCGCCGCGCAGTTCGTCGGCCTCGAAGCTCTCGACGTCCGTGTTCGTGCCGTACACCCAGATGCCATCCGCGTTGAACAAGCCGACGCCGAACGCGAAGTCGATCACGGGCTCCTTCGCATGCACCTTGAAGCGCAGCACGACCGGCGCGCCGCTGGTGAACACGTGCGACGGCATGCCTTCCGGATCGGTCAGACGCACGTCGGAGATCGTCACGAATCCCGATCCCCAGCGGCCCTCCGCCGCTTTCGTCATGTCCGTGCTCGTCGCGCCGGTCTCGATCAGCGGCGCCGTGCCCGGCGCCAGCTCGCCCAGCGATTGCTGCGCGCGTTGATCGCTCGTCGCGAGCAGGGTCTCTTCCTGCCGGGCGACATCGCTCACGTACGAGCCAATCACGCGCGTCGTGTCGCCCTGCGCCTTCTTCTCGCCGTGGTCGAGCCACACGGCTTCGTCGCAGAAGCGCTCGACCATGCCGAGCGAATGCGTGACGAGCAGGATCGTCTTGCCTCGACGCTTGAATTCGCCGAACTTGTCGAGGCACTTGTGCGTGAAGCCCTCGTCTCCGACAGCCAGCACTTCGTCGACGAGCAGCACGTCCGGATCGACGTTGATCGCGACGGCGAAACCGAGCCGCATGTACATGCCGGACGAGTACGTTTTTACGGGGGCGTCGATGAATTCCGTCAGCTCCGCGAACTCGACGATGTCGTCGAAACGGCGCGCGACTTCGCGCTTGGTGAGGCCAAGCATGATGCCGTTGATGAAGACGTTTTCACGTCCGGAGATCTCCGGGTGAAATCCGGCGCCGAGCTCGATCAGCGCCGAGACGCGTCCGTTCACCCGCACGGTGCCGGTGGACGGCTTGGTGATGCCGGCGACGAGCTTCAGGAGCGTGCTCTTGCCGGATCCATTGCGGCCGATCACACCGAGCGTCCGCCCCTTGGGGACGGTCAGCGTGACGTCGTTGAGCGCCGTGAACGTCTCGTCCGGCCGAAGGGTGGTGATGAGGCTGCGCGAGAGCAGCGCGCTTTTGAGCGTCGCAAACTGTTTGCGGTGGCTGTAGCGCCGGTAGATTTTTGACGCCCTGGAGACTTCGATGGCAGGGCCTGCGTTCGATGACCGATGCACGATGGCCGATGATCGACCGTCCATGTCAGGCGGTTCGGTTCCGATCCGTGAAGGGTCATCGGACATCAGCGGTGGGTTATCGCCCATCAGTCGTCACACTTCTTCCGCGAATGAATCGCGCAGCCGGTCGAATATCCAGTATGCGGCAAGAAAGAAGAATATGGACGCGCCGCCGAGCGCCGCGAGCCATTTCCAGTGGCCGAACGGCCCCGGGAAAAACAGGATCTCCTGGTAGGAAATGATGATGTGCGCCATCGGGTTTAAATTGAGGAACCTCAGGACGAACGCCGGCGCAGTCATGTACGGATAAATGATCGGCGTTCCAAAGAACCAGAGCATCAGGACATTGGCGAGGATGTCCTTGATGTCGCGGAAGTGCACGGTCAAGGCCGACAGGATCAGCGCGCATCCCAGCGAAAAGATGTACTGCACCAGAACGACGAGCGGAAAACACAGGAGTTCCGGGACCGTCAGAGGCGCCCGATACACGAGCAGGAAGATCGCCAGGATCGGCAGCGCCAGAAAGAAATGGATCATGTTGGCCGTGACGGTCACGATCGGCAGGATCTCGGCCGGGAACAGGACTTTCTTGATGAGATTGCCGCCCGCGATCAGCGACCCCGCCGACTCCATCAGCGACGCCTGAAACCAGGTCCACGGCAGCAGTCCGCAGAACATGAAGAGCGCGTAATGGTTGATGCCCGCCGGCGCAGCCCCCGGCATCAGATACGTGAACGTGACCGTGTAGACCAGCAGAAACAGCAGCGGATTGACAAAGGACCAGAGGAAGCCGAGCACCGATCCGCGGTAGCGCGCCTTGAGGTCGCGCGAGACCAGGGTGTAGATGAGGCCGCGATAGCGCGGCAGCCGCGCCAGATTATGGAGCATCGACCTGAATCACGACTGCCGTGATGTTGTCAGGGCCTCCGCCGGCGTTCGCCGCCGCGATCAACCGATCGCAAACGGCCTGCAACTCGAGTCGTTCATCACCCAGCGTCTGCGCGATGACATCATCCGACACCACACCCGACAGGCCGTCGGAACAGAGCAGCAGGCGATCCCCGGGTTGCGGCGTCAGCTCGATGACGTCGACCTCCGGATCGTCCCCGCCAGACAACGCGCGTGTGACCACGTTGCGCCACGGATGCTGACGGGCCGCAGATTCCGTCATCACGCCGGCCCGGACCTGCTCTTCGACCCAGGAGTGATCCTCGGTGACCTGCGCGAGCGCGCCGCCGCGCATCGCATAGATGCGGCTGTCGCCGACATGCGCGATGGACGCGCTGCGCGCGCCGGCGAGAAACGCCGAGGCGGTGGTCGCCATGCCCCGCAGATCGGCCGTGTCGGACACGGCGTTTGCGATCTGGTGATTGGCGAGGCGGAACGCCGCCTTCAGCCGATTCGCTTCGAGACTGAGCGCCGACTCGAACGGAAACGGCCACGTCCGGTTCTTGTCGGCGCCGGCGGTTTCTTGAATGAACCTCTGGATGGTCTCGACCGCCATGCGCGAGGCCACTTCGCCCGCCACATGGCCGCCCATTCCGTCGGCGACGATGAAGAGCCCGAGATCGCCGCTCGTGCAGAAACTGTCTTCGTTGTCGCTGCGCCGCAGCCCGGGATCGGTGCGGACCGCCCAACTAAGCTTCATGGCAAGGCTGAATGCTGAAGGCTCACGCCTGCGGCGGGCGCCGGTGCCCAACCCGTCCGGCGAGCTGAATTCGCGACGCTACCTGCAAACGCGTGAGCGACTTCATGAGCGCGGCCCGCGCGCGATCGTAATCGATCTCCGCCGTCGTGCGCGCCAGGCGCTCTTCCGCGCGCCGCTTCGCCTCCTCGGCGCGGGCCGGATCGATGTCCTCGGCGCGCTCGGCAAGCGACGCGAGAATGGTCACGCGGTCGGGCAGCACCTCGGCGAATCCGAACGCGATCGCCAGGTACGTCTTCTCGCTGCCCGTGCGGTACCACAGCTCGCCGACGGCGAGCGACGCCAGAAACGGCGTGTGCCCCGGCAACACGCCGAAGTAGCCTTCGGACCCGGGAATCTCCACTTCGTCGACGGCCTGCCGTACGAGCAGCTTGTCGGGCGTGACGATCTGAAGGTCGAGGGAAGCAGGGAGCGCCATCGCGATTTACCCGTTCGCCATTTTCTGCGCCTTTTCGACGGCTTCTTCGATGGTGCCGACCAGGTAGAACGCCTGTTCGGGCAGCGCGTCGTGCTTGCCGTCCACGATTTCCTTGAACCCTTTCACGGTGTCGGCGATCGGGACGTACTTGCCCGGCAGTCCCGTGAACTGCTCGGCGACGAAGAACGGCTGCGACAAGAAGCGCTGAATCCTGCGCGCGCGCGCCACAGTGAGCTTGTCTTCTTCGGACAGCTCGTCGATGCCCAGGATCGCGATGATGTCCTGAAGGTCCTTATAGCGCTGCAGCACCTGCTTGACCAGCCGGGCGACGTTGTAGTGCTCATCGCCGATGATGCGCGCGTCGAGAATGCGCGAGGTCGACGCCAGCGGATCGACGGCTGGGTAGATGCCCAGCTCGACGATCGCGCGCGACAAGTTCGTCGTCGCGTCGAGATGCGCGAACGTCGTCGCGGGCGCCGGATCGGTGTAGTCGTCGGCGGGGACGTAGATCGCCTGGACCGACGTGATCGATCCTTTCCGCGTCGAGGTGATGCGCTCCTGCAGCTCCCCCATCTCGGTCAGCAGCGTTGGCTGATAGCCGACCGCGCTCGGCATGCGCCCGAGGAGCGCCGACACTTCCGAGCCGGCTTGCGTGAACCGGAAGATGTTGTCGATGAAGAGCAGCACGTCCTTGTTCTCGGCGTCGCGGAAGTATTCCGCGACCGTCAGGCCGCTGAGCGCCACCCGCAGGCGTGCGCCCGGCGGCTCCGTCATCTGGCCGTAGACCAGGGCCGCGCGCGACTTGGCCGGGTCCTCCATGTTGATGACGCCGCTCTCCTGGAACTCCAGCCACAGGTCGTTGCCTTCGCGCGTGCGTTCGCCGACGCCCGCAAAGACCGACACGCCGCCGTGCTTCATGGCGACGCTGTGTATCAGCTCCTGGATGATGACGGTCTTGCCGACGCCCGCGCCGCCGAAGAGCCCGATCTTTCCGCCCCGGAGATACGGCTCGAGGAGGTCGACCACCTTGATGCCCGTCTCGAACATCTGCAGCTCGGTGGACTGATCCTCGAGTGACGGCGCGGCGCGGTGGATCGACCAATGCTCCTTTGCCGCGATCGGCCGGTCCGGGAAATCGACCGGCTCGCCGAGGACGTTCATCACGCGCCCGAGCGTCGCCGAGCCGACCGGCATCGAAATCGGCGCGCCGGTGTCGACGACCTTCATCCCGCGGCGCATCCCGTCGGTCGGCTTCATCGCGACCGTCCGGACGCGGTTCTCGCCAAGGTGCTGCTCG
>JBOGIZ010000085.1:0-2358 GCA_050747805.1 Vicinamibacterales bacterium
ATCGCGCACGGCGCACGCGCTCGAACAGCGACGCCGGCATCGCGCCCATGACGCGCGCCGTGGCCGCCGGCGCCCGTCTGAGCGCCACGCCCTCGATACGCTCACTCAATTTCGCCAGCATGCGGTGTTACACGCGATCGGGGGCGCAGCGCCGGATCAGCTGCTCGAACAGCTCCATCGACAGATCGATCTCGTCCTCCGTGATCGTAAACGACGGCGCCAGCGTGAACACGTTCTTGTAGTAGCCGCCGACGTCGAGTACCAGCCCCATCTTGCGGCCGCGCGCGTCCAGATCCCCCTTCATGCCCTCCGCGAACATGCGATCGGTGAGCGCGCGGTCGGGCGTGTGTCCGTCCGCCTGGCAGATCTCGATCCGGAGCGCGAGCCCCATGCCGTCGGTATCGCCGATGACTTTTGGATACTTTTTCTGCAGCGCCTTCAGCCGCTGCAGGAAGTACGCGCCTTTCGTTCCGACCAGGGCCTCGTAGTCGATTTCCGTCATCATGCGGACGGCTTCAAGGCCAACCGCCGTGCCCAGCGTATTCGACGAGAACGTCGAATGAGTTGAGCCGGGCGGAAACATCTCCGGGCTGATGAGATCTTCGCGCGCCCACACCCCGGACAACGGGTTGAGTCCGTTGGTCAGCGCCTTGCCGAAGACGATGATGTCGGGTGTCACGTTGAAATTTTCGATCGCCCAGAACTTGCCTGCGCGATAGAAGCCCATCTGGATCTCGTCGTCCACGAGCAAGATCCCGCGTTCGTCGAGCACCTTCTTGAGCGCCGGGAAATACTCGGGCGGCGGAATCACGTAGCCTCCGGTGCCCTGAATCGCCTCCACATAGAACGCTGGGAACTCGGGTTCCTTCGCCTTCGCGTCCCAGAACGAGTTGTATTCGGTTTCGAAATTCTTTTCGAACTGCTTCACGCAATACAGTCCGCAGTCTTCGCGCTTCTTGTCGTACGGGCAGCGGAAGCAATACGGGAACGGCACGAAGTGCGCGCGGTCGGAAAAGTGGCCGTACCGCCGGCGGTAGCGGTAGCTCGACGTGATGGCGGTCGCCCCGAGCGTCCGTCCGTGATAGCCGCCCATGAACGCGAACACGAGATTCTTGCCGGTCGCGTTGCGCACGATCTTGAGCGAATCCTCGACGGCCTGCGAACCGCCGACATTGAAGTGCACTCGCCCGTCCAGCCCGAACTTGGACGCGTTCAACCGCGCGATCGCCGAGGCCAGCTGCACCTTCTCCGGATGCAGATACTGACACGCGAGCTGGGGCAGCTTCGCGAGCTGATCGGTCAGCGCCTTCTGCAGCCGCTGATTGCCGTAGCCGAAGCTCGCGGCCGAGTACCACATCTGCAGATCCAGATACGGCGTGCCCTCCCGATCGAACAGGTACGTGCCCTCGGCACGATCGAAGAACTTCGGCGGCTCGAGATAGTGGACGGTATCGCCCCACGAACAGTACTGCCGCTCCATTGCAAGCAATTCCTGCTCGTCGGTCGTATCGATTAAACGCAAGACATCTTTTTTATCGGACATGTGAATGTATCGATCAGCGATGAGAGGCCAGGGACAGGTGGGACGATCGCATCACGCACGCACCTTGGCGGCAGTCGAGCGCGCGACGCCCGAGCGAAACGCCGCGGCGAGTTTCGCCGCGACATCGCTCAGCGTCCCATACGGCTCGTATGCGGGCCCCTGCTCGCGGCAATACGCGGCCAATTTGTCTTTCGCAAACACCAGATCCGCCGCGCCGGCCGCAAACCTGTCCGACAGGCCGTCGCCCACGAACACCGACGGCGCGCAAGACGGATTGAGCATCGCCATCACGGCGGGCTTGCACGTGGCGCACCCGTGGTCGCACACCACGTCGAAGTGCGGGAACCCCACGTCCCATCGACCGCCGCGCGCCGGCCGCAGGCGACTCGCGTAGACGCCGACCTCGGTCAGAAGCGTCTGCGCTCGCGGGGACGCCCCGCGCAGAATCCGTTCGATGCAGTAGTCGAATCCGTCGCTGATGATCCGGACGGCTGCGCCGTGCTGGGCGCACGTTTCGAGCAGCGCTTCGAATCCCGTATCGAGCCCGACCTGCGCGACGAGCGCCTCGAGCTCGGCAGGCGTCGCGCGCACGAGCGCCATCTGGGCGCGCAGGCACTCGCGCGATCCGATGCGTCCGGCGCGCCACGCCTCTTCAACCTTCGTCCACGACTGGTCCGCGTGGCGTTCCAGAATCGCGTCAACCACGTCGGCGCGCGACACGGTTCCGTCGAAGTCGAGAAACACCATCGGCACGGTCACATCACGCATCGGCAACTTTCTGCGGAGCCTGGCTCCGCGTCTCACCGAGCTCGAGC
>JBOGIZ010000086.1:0-2147 GCA_050747805.1 Vicinamibacterales bacterium
CAGCACGATGGCCCAGAACGCGCGCTCCTCGATCGGCAGCGCGGCTCGTCGATCGCGATCGGCGACCGGCAGGCGGAACAGCAGCGCTCCTGGCAGCCAGCCGACGATCAGAAGCGTGAACCAGATCATCAGAACTGGAAGTAAATGAAATCCGATCCGCCGAAGTTGCCGAACAGCAGCACGAGATAGAGCGTCGCCGCGTAAACCGAGTAGCGCACCAGGGCCGGCAGCCGCGGCACCACGAGCGTGTCATCGAACCGCGCCTCGCACGCGTGCACGGCAAGCAGCGGGACGACGTAGACGAGCAGCGGAATCAACAGACCGCCCCCGTCGATCGCCCGGCCGTTGAAATGCCGCAGGAGCTCGTTTGTAAGGACGCCCAGCTGCGCGAACGACGGCGCCCGAAAGATGATCCACCCGTAGCAGGTCAGATGGAACATCACCAGCCACGCCAGAAAACGCGGCAGGCCCCGCACGTTCTTCAAGCGGCGCTCGTACGGTCGGTACACGATGAGCAGCACACCCTCGTAGACGCCCCAGGTCACGAACGTCCACGCCGCGCCGTGCCACAGGCCGCCAAGCGCCATCGTGATCATCAGATTGCGGCGCGTCCGCCGCTCGGAGCCGCGGTTCCCTCCGAGGGGAATGTACAGATAGTCGCGAAGCCACGTCGACAGGCTGATGTGCCAGTTGCGCCAGAACGCCTGCGGGCTGATGACGAAATACGGATACTTGAAATTCTCGATGAGCTCGATGCCCATCAACTTCGAGGTGCCGCGCGCAATGTTCGAATAGCCCGCAAAATCTCCATAGATCTGAAACGCGAACGCGTAGGCGCCGAGCAGCACGTTGACGCCCGCGTCGTGCGAGCCCGGGGCGAAGACGTGCGCGGCGAGCGGCGCCAGGTTATCGGCGACGAAAACCTTCTGGAAATAGCCCCAGGCGATAAGCCACAGGCCCTCGCGTACCTGCGACAGTGTCACGCGGCGCGGCTGCGCGATCTGCGGCAGCAGCGTCGTCGCGCGCATGATGGGTCCGGCGACGAGGTGCGGGAAGAAGGCGACGAAGACCGCGAAATCCACGAAGTTGCGCGTTGGCGGCACCTCGCGGCGGTAGACGTCCACCACGTAGCTCATCGTGACGAACGTATAGAACGAAATCCCGACGGGCAGCAGCACCCGCACCGTCACGAAATCCAGATGAAAGCCGAGCGCCGTGAACAGCGTCTGCAGACCGTCGGTAAAGAAATTGAAATACTTGAAGAATCCGAGCAGCGTCAGGTTGAATCCGATGCTGGTCGCGAGCACGCCGCGGCGCCGCCGCGGATTGTCGAGCCGTCCGAGCAGCCGCCCGCACGTGTAGTCCACGACGGTCGACGCGAGCAGCAGCAGCGAAAACCGATAGTCCCACGCCGCGTAGAAGTAGTAGCTGGCGACGAGCAGCAGCCAGTTTTGCGCCCGGTGCGCGCGCGGAACGGGCAGCACGACTGGGAGCGCCCGATAGATCGCGTAGACGATCAGGAAGAACCAGACGAACTGCAGTGAGTTAAAGACCATCGACGAGGTGCTGGCTGCGGATGAACCGTTCGAGCGCGGCAGCGACGACTTCGTGGCCGCGCGGCGTCAGATGCACCGTCTGCTGAAAAAAGACGTCGGGTCCCGGCAGCGCGGCGCGCAGCGGACCGAGCACGTCGAGCTGCGGGACCGGGACCTGGCCGAGCGCATCCCGGAACCGGTCGGTCCCGGCATCCCGCACGATCTGGCCTCCACTTCCCGCGACGATCTCCTTCATCCGCCCGTAATCGCCGTCGTCGACCTGAAACCGCGCCGGAATCAGCATGACCATCGTCCGCGCGCCGATTGCCCAGGCGTCCGCCGACAGCTGGCGCACGCACTCCGCCGAGACGCGCAATCCGTCCGCGATGCGGGAGACGGGATGCGCCTCGTAGGTCTGGAGCGGCGGCTCAGGCGGTGAGACCCAGGTGTCGATCCGGTCGGTTACGGAGACGACGCGAAGGCGCAGCAGTTGCAGCACCATGCTGCCGCGCACGAGCCGGCGCAGCGCGCTCACGGCGTGGTCGGGCGCCGCCGAGGCCGCGCTCGGCTGGCCGCGGAGCCGCCAGGCATTCGCGGCCGCATCCTCGGCGT
>JBOGIZ010000087.1:0-3497 GCA_050747805.1 Vicinamibacterales bacterium
GCGCGCTGCCGCAGGTGCGTCCGTCGCCCGACGGCACCCACGAGGCGCTCATCTGGAATTACAACGTCGAGGTCCGCGAGACGGGCAAGCCCGACAAAGAGGTTGTGCTCAGCACCGACGGTTCTGAAGGGGACCCCTACACGCTCACGTCGCTGGTCTGGTCGCCCGATTCGCTGAAAATTGCCGTCAACCGCGTGAAGCCCGGCTACCGGCGCGAGGTCTACTACGTGGAATCGTCGCCCGAGGACCAGCTCCAGCCCAAGCACTCGACAAATGTGTACGCGAAGGCGGGAGACGTCCTCGATCTGCCGCAGCCGACGTTGTTCGAGGTCGCGTCACGGCACGAGACAGTCATCGACAACGCGCTTTTCCCGAATCCATATTCGCTCTCGCGATTCGAGTGGCGCAAAGACAGCCGCGCGGTGACGTTCGAATACAACCAGCGCGGACATCAGGTCTATCGTGTGATCGACGTCAACGCGTCGACTGGGACGCCGCGCGCCGTCATCTCGGAAGAGCCGAAAACATTTTTTGACTACCGCGAGGCGAACGGCAGCCAGACCGACTCGGGCAGGAAGTTCCGCTACGACGTAGACGACGGCCGCGAAGTGATCTGGATGTCGGAGCGCGACGGCTGGAGCCACCTGTATCTATACGACGGGACGACGGGACGCGTGAAGAATCAAATCACGAAAGGCGATTGGATGGTCCGCGGCGTCGTCAAGGTTGACGAAGCGAAGCGGCAAATCATCTTCAGCGCCGGCGGCATGAAAGCGGGCAAGGATCCGTACTTCCTCAACTACTACCGGATCAATTTCGACGGCTCCGGCCTCACGCCGCTCACGGCCGCCGACGCGAACCACACGGTGGCCTTTTCGGACGACATGACGCTCTACGTCGACACGTACTCGCGCGTGGACATGCCGCCCACCTCGGAGCTCCATCGCACCGCGGACGCTTCGCTTGTCGAGACGCTCGAAAAGGGGAACATCGCGAACCTCGAAGCCTCGGGTTGGAAGCCGCCGGAAGTCTTCGTCGCGAAGGGACGCGACGGCAAGACCGACATCTGGGGCCTGATCTACAAGCCGTCGAATTTCGACCCGTCGAAGAAATATCCGGTGATCGAGAACATCTACGCCGGCCCGCAGGGATCGTTCGTGCCGAAATCCTTCTCGGTCTACAACCCGATGCAGTCGATCGCCGAGCTTGGCTTCGTTGTCGTCCAGATGGACGGCATGGGCACGGCGAATCGATCGAAGGCGTTCCACGACGTCGCGTGGCAGAACCTCGGCGACGCGGGATTCCCAGACCGCATCCTCTGGCACAAAGCGGTCGCGGCGAAGTATCCGTGGTACGACATCTCGCGCGGCGTCGGCATCTACGGCACGTCCGCCGGCGGCCAGAATTCGCTCGGCGGACTGCTGTTCCATCCTGACTTCTACAAGGTCGGAGTGTCGGCGTCAGGGTGCCACGACAATCGCATGGACAAGATCTGGTGGAACGAACAGTGGATGGGATGGCCGCTCGGCCCGCAGTACGCCGCCTCGTCGAATGTCGACAACGCCTATCGTCTCCAGGGCGATCTGCTGCTCATCTTCGGCGAGATGGACACGAACGTCGATCCCTCGTCGACGCTGCAGGTTGTCAATCAACTAATCAAGCACGACAAGAACTTCGATCTGCTCGAGATTCCCGGGGCGAACCACACGTCGGGCGGCGCATACGGCGATCACAAACGCTGGGACTTCTTCGTGCAGCACCTGATGGGCGTCACGCCGCCGCGCTGGACCGATGAGATGAACGCCGCGCAGGCGCAGACGACGGACGACGACAATGCGACTGACCCGAACGATCCAGATCACTTGCTGTCGCCGTGGGTGACCGAAGGAGGCTAACCAAATTGCCGATTGGCGATTGCCGATTGCCGATCGGATTGCTGAGTGGCGAGTGCCGAGCGTCGATTGATTGCCGAGTCGCAATTGCCGATCGGATTGACGATTGGCGCGCCTCGCCAAGGGTCGCCGTTACTTCACGCGGATCGCGAGCAGCCGTCGTTCGCTGATGCCGTGCGCGCGTGCAGTCAGCTCGATCAGATAATCGCCCGCGCCGAACCCTGACAGCCCCATCTCCAGCGTCAGGCGCCGGTGATCGGCGTCGGCGGCGAGGGGCAGTTCGACCGGAATTGCGCGACCATTGCGGTCGAGCAGGCGGACGTCGTGCGTGTCGAGCGGCACGGACACGGGCCAGTCGATCCGGATCCGTTCGCGGCGCGCGAACTCGAAATCGGCCACCGGGCGCGCGTCGATCCGGCTGGACGACCGATAGACCATCGGATCGCCCACGAGGGCCGCTGGCTCGTCGTCGATCTTCGCCCAATCGGCCGCGCTTCCCTGCCCGTCTCGAACGTGGACGGTGACGCGAACGGGAGTTTTCGAAACGGGCACGGCGAGCACCGTCGTCACGACACCCGCGCCGATCCGTCCGTGCGCGGCGCCGACAGAATCTCCATCGGCGGCCGACGCGGTCACTTCCAGGTCCGCGCCGTTTTTCCAGCGGCCCCGCTGGACCGCCTGCGGCGTCAGCTCGGTGACGACGGTCAGCGCGGTTCCAGCCCGTGCGCCGTAGATCGAGAACAAGCCGGACGCGCGATCGAGCACCGAGAGCGCCGCCTTCCGCCGAGCGGCATCGTCGGCCGGTGCGGAGTTCTGCGCCCCGCCGAGCACGCCTCCCAACATGAGCCCAACCGCCGCAAGGCCAACGAGCCGTCGCACGTGCTTTGATGCGGGATCCGTGATCCGTGATCCGTGATTCAGGATCCGTGATCCCGTGATTCACGGATTAGGGATTAGGGATTCGGCTCTTTGCCCCCGGAGCCCGGCTTTGAAAGGGACCGATAGTATTGCTCGACCATCTTGCGATACTGCTCGGGCACGTCGTCGGTGCCGGACAAGAACACCTCGTTGGAGTTCGCGTCGAGCTTCCGACGTAGCGTGTACTCGAATCGCTTCGCGTTTTCAGTGATCGCGGATTCGAGCTTCGCCAGAGCGTCCGCGTTCTGGTACACGTTCGCGTCGTCGAGCTGCTTCAGCTGCCGCTGGATCTGCTCGAGATCCTTCGTGTCGATTTTCTGCTGCTGGAGCAGACGCCGCAACTGTTCGGCATCGGCCTCGCGCTGACGCGCCTCGCCGCGGAACTGCCGCACGTCGTCGGGGGAGAAGCGCGCGACGCCGCCTTCGGCGCCCATCCGCGGGCCGGCCCCGCCGCCCGTCATGCCCTGCGGATTGCCGTTGCGGCCGCCTTGCTGACCGTTCTGTCCCTGCTGGCCGTTCTGTCCTTGCTGACCGCTCTGGCCCTGCTGACCGCTCTGGCCCTGCTGACCGCTCTGGCCTTGCTGGCCGCTCTGACTTTGCTGGCCACTCTGACCCTGCCGCCCGTTCGGCGACTGCTGACCGTTCTGGGTCTGTTGTCCGCGCTGCTGTTGACCGCGTTCACAGTCC
>JBOGIZ010000088.1:0-4118 GCA_050747805.1 Vicinamibacterales bacterium
GAGGATGTCGGCGTCTCCAAACCCGATCCGCTCATTTTCCAGATCGCGCTCGATCGCCTTGGCATCGCTCCGCCGGACGCGATCATGGTGGGGGATTCCTGGGCCGCCGACATCACCGGGGCCGCCCGCGCGGGGATAGCCGCGGTCTGGTTCAATCGCGATAGACAACCGATGCCCGCCGAGCCGGCGGGCGTGCGGCAGATTCATGCGCTGGCGCCAGTCGGTCACGTGATGGACGCGCTCGCGCGCCGGTGACGCGCATGCGGATCGGCATCGACCTCGGCGGCACGAAGATCGAGGCGATCGCCCTGGCCCCTGATGGCGCGACGCGCTTCAGCGCGAGAGTCGCCGCGCCCCGCGGCGATTACGACGCGACGATTCGCGCGGTCGTCGACCTGGTCGCATCCGCGGAGCGCGCGATCGGCGAGCGCGGCCACGTCGGAATCGGGATCCCCGGGACGCTTTCGCCGGCATCGGGCGTCGTGAAGAATGCCAATTCCACCTGGCTGAACGGCAGGCCGCTCGATATCGATCTCGCGCGGGCGCTCGGCAGGCCCGTGCGGCTCGCGACCGATGCGAACTGCTTCGCGCTTTCGGAGGCGACCGACGGCGCCGCGGCGCGCGCGCGTGCGGTGTTCGGCGTGATTCTCGGGACGGGCACAGGCGGCGGCATCGTCGTCGGCGGCGAGCTTCTCGTCGGCCGGAACGCGATCGGCGGCGAGTGGGGCCACAACGCGCTGCCGTGGCCGGACGCTGACGAATGGCCCGGTCCCGCATGCTATTGCGGCCGGCGAGGCTGCATCGAGACGTTCCTGTCGGGCAGCGGTCTGCAGTCGGCGTATGGGGTTGCCGATGGCCGCAGCGCGCGCGATATTGCGGAGGCCGCGCAGGCTGCCGACGTGCGGGCGCGCGCGGCGCTCGATGTGTATACGCGACGGGTCGCGAAAGCGCTCGCCAGCGTCATCAACCTGATCGATCCGGACGTGATCGTGCTCGGCGGCGGACTCTCGAATATCGAGTCGCTCTATCGCGAGGTGCCTGGTCAGTGGGGCGGCTGGGTCTTCTCGGACCGCGTCGACACGGCGCTCCGGCGCGCGCAGCACGGCGACGCGAGCGGCGTCCGCGGCGCGGCGTGGCTCTGGCCGGAGTCTGCGATCGAATGATGAACGTCCGTCAGTTGCCGGTGGTTGCGGCGTCGAGCGTCGAGGCGGTGATGCGGAAGTGCGAGGCACTCCAGACGACCTTGCCGCCGCGGAGGAGCAGCGCCTGCGGCGTCTCGTGCCGGATCCCCAGCCGGCGCGCGGCTTCATCCGACACAGGCCGGTGGGTTTGCACGGTAATCATGCGATAGGTCGTCTCGCCCGCATGACGGGAGATGTGGGCCATCAGCTCGTCAAGCGCTTCGCAGCTCGTCCCGCAGTAGCGGCTGTGTTTGAAGAGCAGCACCGGCCGTTCGCGCGACTCCACAATCGCGGCGTCGAGCGACGCGACGTCGTCCAAGTGCCTCAATTCCCGCATCCTCTACCAGTGTAACGGTACGGGTCGCCGGAATCGAGCTCGACGCGCCATCCAGTCGGCAGTCAGGCATGCGAGCGCGTGTGAAAGCCAGCGGCTTCGAGATGCTTCCGCACGTCGTCGACGATAGACCGCGCCTCCGCCGGCAGCGCCACCGGTGAGTGCTCGATCATGCGATCGAGGTTGTAGATGCGAAAGCGAATCCCTTCAAGATGAAAGGCCGAGATCGCCCGATCGAGTGCTTCGCTCTCATGGACGAGGCGGGGCAGATATTCGTCTCTCTGCGGCATGCGTCCGATCAGGTCGATGAGCTCGTGGAGGCGACGCTGCGCCGCGGCGCGTTCTTCTGTGGACATGACGGCATAATTGTAAGGTGCCGCGCGTCACCTTCGCGCGTCCGCGCCGTGGCGCGGCCAAAAAGCCGAGCCGGACTGGTAAAGTGTGCAGGCATGGACAGGACACGAGGCCGCATCGACCCGCCGGACTTGAGCGAGAAGGGCGGCGTTCGCAATGGCGCGCCGCAGCGGTCGGATGAGCGGCTGTTCCTACAGTTGCTGGCCTTCGGCGGCTGCAAGGATACGGAATCGGTTTCCCGCCACGTGCAGCGCGTCGGGATCGACGCCGTCGTATATGAGGACGTCAACGATCCTCACGGCATCGCGATCTTGACGGTGACGAGTACGCCGGAAGCGCTGGTCGAATGGATGCGCCCGGCGCTCAACTCCGGTCCGTTTGTCGCGCTGGCGATCAAACCGGAGTACACGATGCTCGGCCGGACGTACGCGATCGGCTACGAGCCCGATCTTCAGGAGACGCTCATCGACCGCCCGCGCCGGACGGTCTTGAATCCCGACTGGCGGTGGGCCGTGTGGTATCCGCTCCGCCGCAGCGGGCGATTCGCCCAGCTTCCCGAACAGGACCAGCGAACCATCCTTGCCGAGCACGGTGCCATCGGCATGTCGTTCGGCGCCGGCGACTACGCGCACGACATCCGGCTCGCGTGTCATGGGCTCGATCGCGACGACAACGATTTCATCGTTGGATTGGTTGGGAAGGATCTGTTCCCGCTTTCCGCGGTCGTGCAGGCGATGCGCAAGACCCAGCAGACGGCGCTTTACCTCGACCGGCTCGGGCCCTTTTTCGTCGGCCGCGCTGTCTGGCAGTCGCCGCTCACCGGCGAGTGATTCGACCCGGCCGGCGCTGCTTCATGGCCCAGGCGCAGCCGGCAACGGGTGCGCCGATCACCGTCACCGGATGCCTGCGTGCGGGCGACGCCCCCGAAACGTACGTCCTGATGTCGATCCAGCGCGGCAGTACGCCGGAGACGGCGACCTACCAGCTCATCGGAAAGGAGGGCGTCGATTTTCAGCACCACATGGGGCAGGAGGTGCAGCTGACCGGGACGCTCGGTACGCAGGCGGAACGTGCCTCGCGCGCGGCCGCGACGACTGAGCCGAAAGCCAAAGGCACCTCAGGCACCCCGTCCGTGCAGACCGAGACGGATCTGCAGGTGCGCGCGCTCCACGTCGACTCGCTGACGCCGCAAGCCGGCACCTGTCAACGATAGCCCGGGACGCGTTTGGCGCGCACGTTGCTGGGAACGCGCCGGAGCCACTGTTGCCGCCCGTCCATGGACGCCGCCCGAGACGCCTGTCGCCTGAAGAGCGGAAGTCGCTGACGCACGGCGATTTTTGGATCCCCGAGGAAGAGCGCGAGGTCTATCGGCGCGCGCTCCAGGCGCTCAACGCGGCGGCGATTCCATACGTCATCGCCGGCGCATACGCGATTTACGAGCACACAGGCATCTATCGCCAGACCAAGGACCTCGATCTGTTCGTCGAGCCGGCGCAGGTCCTGCCGGCGGCGCGCGCCCTCCGCGCGGCCGGCTTCAAGATGCGGCTTGACGATCTGCACTGGCTGGCAAAGGGTTTCGTCGCGGATCGCTTCGTCGATCTGATTTACGGAATGGGCAACAGCGTCGCCTTTATCGATGATGACTGGTTCCGCCATAGTCGTCCCGGCGTGCTGGCCGCCGAACCCGTGCGCGTGGCTCCCGCCGAAGAGCTGATCTGGCACCGCCTGTTCATCAGCGAGCGCCATCGCCAGGACATGGCGGACATTCTTCATTTAGTGCTCTGCCTCGGGGAATTCCTCGACTGGGAACGGCTGATGGCCCGCGTGGGCCCGCACTGGCCGCTGCTCCTCGCGCAGCTCGAAGTGTTCAACTATGTCTACCCGGGCTATCGCACGAACGTGCCGGCCTGGGTGACGGAGCAGCTCATCGAGCACGCGCGCGCGCAAATCGGGCATGACGATGAAGACGCGGACACGACGCGCGGGACCTTGATTTCACGGTTCAGCTTCGCGATCGACGTCCGGGAATGGGGCTTCGCCGATCCCCGGGGCGAGATGATCCGCCAGGCCCGCAACCACCCGGTCATCCGCGAGATCTCGGCGTCCGATGTGTGGGACGAGCGCAGCGACGACCGCGCCGAGCCGCGCGAAGATTCCTGACGCGTTTCTGACGTCGACTTTTTCCGCCTCGGGATCTGGCGCGCCGGCCAAAAACGCCCATACCCGCTAAACCTTTAGCACCCTGATAC
>JBOGIZ010000089.1:0-6681 GCA_050747805.1 Vicinamibacterales bacterium
CCGTACGGGTTGACGAGCGTTGCCAGCGCCGCGGCAATGACGGCTCCAACCAACACGCGCCCATCGATGTCGAAGCGTCGAAACGGCGAGGCCTCGACGACCGCCCACATCGCGAGCACGGAGAGGCCGACAATCCACCCGCCGTGCAGATTCACCCAGACCGCGAACACCGCGGGAAGCAGCCAGAGTCGAGCAGCTCGGCCGCGCTCAGCGGAACGGAGAATCCAGAGCAGCGTCGCGAACAGCGCGACGGAGAAGATCTGCGGCCGGACGACGAACACGCGCTGCCACATGCCGATCAGAGCCGCGTAGCAGGGCAGGTCGCGCGCGATCCCGTGCAGATCGTCATCCCGCGTGAGAATCAGTGCGACGAAGCTCAAGGCGATCGCGGCTGCCGCAAGTTTGAGCAGAATCAGTCCCGCCGTCCCGCCAGCCTTCCACGCGAGGTTCATCACGACCTCGGCAAGCCATTCGTGATTCACCCAAGGGATGTCGCTGGTGAATGAATAGGGATCGAGGCGTGGAAGGCCTCTGGCAAGAATGTCGCCGCCGAATCGCAGGTGGCCCCACAGGTCCGGGTCGACGACCGTGCGTGTGATGCCGGCGAAGAGCGCGAGTATGAGCGCGGACCGGAGAACCACGACGCCGGCCGCCTCTTCCGAGGGAGCGGCCACGACGTTTCGAACGGGCAGGCTGGCGCGAGGCGCGGTCATGAATGGAATTGGCGGTGAACAGATAATAGTGTCTGACGTTTCATGAAGTCATCTTCTGGCTGCGCAGCCGATATAATTCAAGGAATCGTGCCCGAGTACAAACCGCAGACGATCGAGAAGAAGTGGCAGGAGCGCTGGCGCCAGGCGCGCGCGTTCGAAGTCACCGAGGATCCGTCCAAGCGGAAATTCTACTCGCTCGAGATGTTCGCGTATCCGTCCGGACACGCGCACATGGGGCACGTCCGCAACTACACGCTCGGCGACGTCGTCGCGCGCATGAAGCGGATGCGCGGCTTCAACGTGCTCCATCCGTTCGGCTGGGACGCGTTCGGCCTGCCGGCCGAGAATGCCGCGATCAAAAACCGCATGCATCCCGAGACGTGGACGCTCGACAACATCGCCCACATGAAGGGACAGTTGCAGCGTCTGGGCATCAGCTACGCCTGGGAACGCGAGATCGCGACCTGCCTGCCCGACTATTACAAGTGGAACCAGTGGATCTTCCTGAAGATGCTCGAGCGCGATCTTGCGTACCGCAAGCGCTCGACCGTGAACTGGTGCCCGAGCTGCCAGACCGTTCTCGCCAACGAGCAGGTCATCGACGGCGCGTGCTGGCGCTGCGGCACGCCGGTTGTGATGCGGGACCTGGAGCAATGGTTTTTCCGCATCACCGCGTACGCCGACGAGCTCCTGAGCGGCATGCGCGAACTGGGCGAGTGGCCCGACAAGGTTCTGACCATGCAGCAGAACTGGATCGGCCGCTCGGAGGGCGCGAGAGTGCGATTCGCACTCGAGAATCCATCGGCCATCGGGAATCGGCCATCGGACATCGAAGTCTTCACCACCCGCATTGACACGATCTACGGGGCGAACTTCATCGTGCTTGCCCCAGAGCATCCGGTCGTGCAGCCGTTCGCGGATGCCGATCGCGATCCGGCGGCGTTCCGCGCGAAGGTCGCGAAATTCACGTCGCAGGAGCGATCCGCGCGCGTGACAGGCGAGGTCGAGAAGGAAGGCTTCGATACCGGCCGCCGCGCGGTCAACCCGTTTACGGGGCAACCCATTCCGATCTGGGTCGCGAATTTCGTGCTCGTCGACTACGGGACCGGAGCGGTCATGGGCGTGCCGGGACACGATCAGCGCGATTTCGAGTTTGCGCGCAAGTACGGCCTGCCGATCACGATCGTGGTCGCGCCAGACGGCGAGCGGCCGCTGGATCCGGCCGCGATGAAAGAGGCGCACGCTGGTGAAGGGCGGCTGATCAACTCCGGACCGTACAACGGGTCGCGATGGCAGGACGCCAACCGGCGTCTGACTGCCGACGCGGAGCAGCGCGGGATCGGGCATGGAACCGTGCAGTACCGGCTGAAGGACTGGGGCATCTCGCGTCAGCGCTATTGGGGCACACCAATTCCCGTGCTCTATTGCGACACGTGCGGCATGGTGCCCGTGCCGTACGATGAGCTGCCGGTCGTGCTGCCGAAGACCGCCGAGTTCAGCGGCCGCGGCGATTCGCCGCTGGCGCACATTCCGGAGTTCGTCAACACGACGTGCCCGTCGTGCGGCGGTCCGGCGCGCCGCGAAACCGACACGATGGATACATTCGTCGATTCATCGTGGTATTTCTTTCGATTCTGCGATCCAAAGGACAACGACCTGCCCTTCGATCCCGAAAAAGTCGGTTATTGGGGACCGGTCGATTTCTACGTCGGGGGGATCGAGCACGCCATCCTGCACTTGATCTACTCGCGCTTCTTCACGCGCGTGTTCCGAGACCTCGGCATGACCCACCTGGGCGAGCCCTTCACCGTCCTCCTGACCCAGGGGATGGTGCTCAAGGACGGCCAGGTCATGTCGAAATCGAAGGGCAACGTGGTCGATCCTGATGCGATGATCGACAAGTACGGCGCCGACGCGCTCCGCCTCTACGTCATGTTCGTGGCGCCGCCGGAAAAAGAGATCGAGTGGAGCGACGCCGGAATCGAGGGCGGCTGGCGCTTCCTCGCGCGCGTCTGGCGGCTCGTCGATTCGCTCTGCGAGACGATCGCTGGAGAAGGCATTCCAGCGCCTCATACAGTCGAGGTTGGAAGTGCCGAACGCGCGCTTCGCCGCAAAACGCACGATACGATCCGCCGCGTCACTCAGGATCTCGATCCGCGCGTCCATCTCAACACGGCGGTGTCGGCGATGATGGAGCTCGTCAACGAGCTGTATGCCTTCTGCGCGGCGAACCGCGGACTCCAGGTCGGCGACGAGCCGGCGCCTGTCGGCGTCGCCGAGCGGCCCGCGACCATCTCGGTTCTGAAAGAGGCGGTCGAGGCGCTCGTCCGCATGCTCGCTCCGTTTGCGCCGCACATGGCAGAGGAACTCTGGGAGGAGCTGGGGCATCCCGGCGGAATCGCCGCCGCGCGATGGCCCGAGTACGACGAGTCGGTCGCGAAGGCGGCCGAAATCGTCGTTCCCGTGCAGATTAACGGCAAGCTGCGCGGCCGCTTGACGGTTCCGTCCGACACGTCCGAGGATCGGCTGCGTGAGCTCGCGCTCGCCGACCAGGCGATTCAAGGCTACGTGGCCGGGCGCGAAATCCGCAAGGTCGTGGTCGCGCGCGGCAAACTCGTCAGCGTGGTCGTGGAGTGATTCGTGTCGATTCCTGACGCCGGCCGCCGAACGCCGAAACACATCTGGATCGCCGTCTGCGCCTTGTTGCTGGCGGCGTCGACATCCGGCTGCGGATATTCTCTCGCAGGACACGGCACGTTCCTGCCGGCCTATATCAAGCGCATCGGCATACCGGCCTTCGCGAACAATTCAACGGTCACCCAATTCAACGTCGAGCAGAACGTCACACAGAAGGTCCGCGCCGAGTTCATCGGCCGCGGCAAGTACCAGATCGTGCCGGATTCGACCGGCGTCGACGCGCTCCTCACCGGCACGATCTCGTCGATCACGTTCGTGCCTGCGGCGTTCAACACGCAGCAGCAGGCGACGCGGTACGCGCTGACGCTGACGGCGCAAGTGGTGTTCAAAGATCTGACCACGGACAAAGTGCTCTGGCAGAATCCGTCGATGCAGTATCGCGAGGAGTTCGACGTCAGCACGTCCTCGACGCCCGACCCGGCCGCTTTCTTCGGCCAGAACGCGAACGCGCTCGATCGGATGTCGAGCGAGTTCGCGCACGCCCTCGTCAGCGCCATCCTGGAAGCGTTTTGAGCGTGGTGCCTAACCTCCTGTTATTCGCTTATGCCGCCTGCCACTTCCGACACCGTGCGAGCCGCGATCGCGGCGCGGACGCTGGATTCGATCTACCTGCTCCTTGGTGACGACGAGGCGGAAGTCTCGAGGCTGGCGTCGGATATCGCGGCCACAGTCGAGGACGAGCTGCGCGCGTTCAACGTCGAACGGATTTATGCCGGCGAAAAAGGGGGCTCGCCGGCCGACGTGGTAGAAGCGTCGCGACAGCTGCCGATGATGGCGGATCGCCGGATCGTCGTCGTCTTACGCGCGGAGCGGTTCCTGAAGCCGAAACGGCGCGGGCGCGCCGCCGAGGAAGACGAGCCCGTCGAGGCTCCAAGCGACGTGGACGTGCTGACGGAGTACCTGCTCGATCCGTCTCCCTCGACGACACTCGTCATCGCCACCGCCGACATGGACAGATCCCGGCGCATCGGCAAGACGCTCCTGAAGCAGGCGACGATCGTCGAATGCCGTGGACTGCTGACCGGGCAGGATCCACGCCGTCCCGATCTTCGCGAGGCGACGCGTCGAGGCGAACTGCTCGTCAGGAAAGCGGCCGCGGAATTCGGAAAGGCGATCGAGCCTGCAGCCGTGCGCCTCGTCGCCCAGCGCGCCGGCGTCGATATCGTCCGTCTCCGCGGAGACATCGAGCGCCTGATGCTCTATGCGGCGGAAAAGCCCGCGATCACGATCGCGGACGCGCGCGAGGTCGTCAGCGCGGAGACGTCGCAGGACGACTGGGCGGTGACCAACGCGATCCAGCAGCGAAACGCGCCGGAGGCGCTGCGTCAGCTCGCCCTGGCGCTCGACTCAGGGGCCGTGCCGTACATGATCGTCGGGCAGCTGGCGTGGTTCGTGAGAGACAAGCTGACCCAGACCGACACTCGCCGGGTGCCGGCGGCGATCGATGCGCTCTTTCGGACGGATCTGGATCTGAAAACGTCAGGCGGCGACCCGCGCGTGCTCCTGGAGCGGCTGGTCGTCGAGCTGTGCCGGCGTTCGTGACAAAGATCGCGGGAGATCACGATCGCAGGAGATCAGGAGATCAGAGGGTAACAAGAAATACCACAGAAGATCTTTTGATCTCCTGGACTCCTGCCGTCTTACGCCGCGGTGCGCTTGGCGACGCGCTTCGCCAGCCGCGACTTGTACCGCGCCGCGGCGTTTCGATGAATGACCTTCTTGCTGGCGAGCTTGTCGATGAGCGAGATCGTGTCGCGCAGCGCGCCTTTGGTGCGCGCGGCGTCGCCGGAATCGATCGCGGTTCGGATCGCGCGCAGGGCGCCGCGCAGACGGGCGCGGAACTGACGGTTCGCGTCGCGCCGGACGACACTCTGGCGATGGGCTTTGATTGCGGATTCGTGGCTGGCCATAAACGCCTGATTTTAGCACACCCAACTCGTCCGTCGTCAGCCGCCTTCCTTCAGCCGTCTGAGGGCTCGACGTTCGCGGCGGTCAGGCACGCCCGCTGAAGCCGGACGGGTGAATGGCGCCGCCATGCGCGCAATCCGCCGCAGCTCGAGTTCCTCAGGCGTCGGCTTCGGCGTCAGGTCTTCGTACAGCTTCCGCGCGTCGGCTTTCGGAACATGCTGCTCGGCCAGCGCCGTGATCACCACCTTTTGATGCCGGCCGAACCGGTGCGTGATGTCGAGCACGTCGCCGGGTTTCACGTCGCGGTTCGGCTTTGCCGAGTGCCCTGCGACGTCGACTTTCCCGCCTTCGCACGCGTGCTTGGCTTCGGAGCGCGTGCGGAAGAGGCAGGCCACGTCGAGCCACACATCGAGGCGCATCGGAGCATTGTAGCGGGGCGCGGAGTGCGGAGGTCGGGGCGCGGAATGCGGAGTGCGGGGGGCGGAGTGGGGAGTGCGGGCGGCGGAGTGCGAGGGGCGGGGCGGATCGCGGAGTGCGGGCGAATCAGCGGTGATCGGCGGACGGCACGACGGAGTCGCCCGGCTCCGGATGGTCGGTATAGACGACCTGCGGCTGGCCGTTGACGATCCGGATGGTCTCGTAGATGCGCTTCGCGGGCGCGGCGGCGGAGTCGGCCGTACCTCGCACGCGCGCGACGTAACTGCGCGTTTCGCGGTACGGCGGCACCCTCCCTCCATATTTCGCGACGGCTTCAGGACCGGCGTTATATGCGGCGAGCGCCAGCGATTCGTCCCCGTTGTAGCGATTCAGCAGACTCTTGAGATAGCTCGTGCCCGCACGGATGTTCTGCGCCGGATCGTATGCGTTCATGACGTGATAATCGGCCGCGGTCTCTGGCATCAACTGCATCAGGCCCATCGCGCCTTTGACCGATCGCGCGCGCGGATTGAACGCAGACTCGGCGGCGATCACCGCACGCACGAAGTCCGGACTCAGGTCGTTCGCCGACGCGTTGTCCGCGATGAGGGAATCGTACGCCGCGGCGCGCGCGCCGGTGACCGGCCGCGTGACGCGGAACGTGCTCGCCGGCGCAACGGCATACGATTTCGCCGACGGATCCTTGCGCTCCGCCGACATGACGAGGTGTCCGGCCGCATCCCGCCAGACGTAGATCTGGGCGGACGCCGCCGCGGGCAGCAACAGACAGCAGACGGCCAGGAGGAGCGCGCGTCGGAGCATTTGGAGATCGTTCGAGCTCAACAGTTTAGCGCTGAGCCGCCTTGCGGGACAAGGCAACGGCCTCGCCATGCACGGTGCAACGACTTACAGGGAATCTATCGGGGCCGCGCGCGCGAAGCTGCAC
>JBOGIZ010000090.1:0-5796 GCA_050747805.1 Vicinamibacterales bacterium
CTGCTGGGAGGAGCCGTACGTGGCGGCGGGCGCGCAAATCGCCCGCGCCGCGCCTCGCGACGCAGCGTTCGTGGTTGCCACGTTCCAAAACCTGGAGAAGCGCTATCCGTGGCCGCTCTCGCGCTTCGAGCGGACAACGATGGCGCGCGCCGACGGGTGGATTGCCTTCGGCCAATCGATTCTGACGGCTCTCGGGAACCGGCCGTCGTACGCGAGTCTCCCGTCTCGCGTTATTCCACCGGGTGTTGATGTCTTGCGTTTTGCGCCCAACCCGACGGCAGGCGCGCGCGTGCGCGCGGACCTCGGCTGGCCGGCAGATGCCGTCGTCGTCGGATATCTGGGCCGGTTCGTGACTGAGAAGGGGATCCGCGTGTTGTGGGAGTCGCTCGAACGGATTGCGGACGGATGGCACGCGCTGTTTGTCGGCGGCGGCCCGCTCGAGGCGGAACTGCGCACCTTCGAATCACGTCATCCGTCCAGAGTCAAAGTGGTGACCGGCGTGTCGCACGATCGCGTACCCGAGTGGCTGAACGCCATGTCCCTCGTGTGTCTTCCGAGCCTCACGACCGACCATTGGCGCGAACAGTTCGGGCGGGTCCTTATCGAGGCGATGGCCTGCGGCATCCCGGTCGTGGCGAGCGACAGCGGCGAGATGCCGCACGTCGTGGGCGACGCGGGTGTGATCGCGGCGGAAGGCGATCCCGGGTCGTGGGCGTCCGCGATCGAGCGGCTGATCGGATCGGGCGAAGAGCGCCGTCGGCTATCCGCCGCCGGCCTCGATCGCGCGCGCTCGATCTTTGCGTGGCCGGTCGTTGCGCGCGCGCATCTCGAGTTCTTTGGCGAGCTGCTGGGAGGCGGATGAGCGGTACCGCGTCTCTCCGCATCGCCATCGTGGCGGATTACCTTGAAGAGGGCTGGCCCAGCATGGACCTCGTCGCCGACATGCTGTTCGAGCAGCTGCATCGGCGTCACGCCGGCACCATTGACGCGACGCTCGTCCGGCCGCGAATGCCGCAGCGTCTGTCGCGCGCGCTGGCGGGCAGGATGGGCTCGTCGATCGTCGATCGCATCGCGGCGCGCCAGCTTCACTACCCGCGCGTGCTCGCGGCGCTGCCGCAGACCTTCGACGTCTATCACATTATCGATCACAGCTACGGGCATCTGGCTCTTGGCCTTCCCGGCGAGCGCACCATGGTGACCTGCCACGACATCGACGCGTTCCGATCGATTCTCCAGTCGGACGACGAGCGACGTGCGTGGCCGTACCGGCGGATGGCGCGTCGAATTCTCGACGGCGTCCGCCGCGCGTCGCGGGTGGCGTGCGACAGCGCCGCCACGCGCGACGCGCTCGAAACCCTCGGCGGAATTCCGGCCGAGCGGCTGACGGTGATTCCCAACGGGACCGACACCGGCGGACGCGCCGACGCGGATCTGGAAGCCGATCGCGAAGCCGCGCTGATGCTCGGACCGCGTGGACGCTTCGAGCTGCTGCACGTTGGAAGCACGATTCCGCGCAAGCGCATCGACGTGCTGCTCGACGCGTTTGCGGCTGTGCGGGCCAGCCGGCCGGAGGCGCGGCTCGTCAGGGTGGGCGGTCCGTTTACGGCGGAGCAGCGCATCCGCGCGCGCGAACTTGGCGTGCTCGACGCGATCGTCGTGCTGCCGTTCGTCGACCGCGTGACGCTCGCGGCGGTCTATCACCGCGCGACGGTCGCGATGCTGCCGTCGGAGCGCGAGGGCTTTGGTCTGCCGGTCGTTGAAGCGCTGGCGTGCGGCACGCCGGTCGTGGCCAGCGACATTCCGGCGCTGCGTGAAGTTGGCGGAGATGCCGTCACGTTCGCACCCGTGGGCGACATCCGCGCGTGGCGCGATGCGGTGCTCGGTCTCGCAGACGAGCGCGACCGCGACGCGGCGGCCTGGCGCGCGAGAAAGGCGTGCGGGCTCGCCCGCGCCGCCGAGTTCAGCTGGTCGCGCTACGCAGACGAGGTGGCCGCGATGTATGCGACCGTGGCCGCTGCCGCGCGTCCGGCAGCGGCGATGCGCCCCGACGCCCCCGTGCCGGCGGCGCCTTCCGCACAGTCGGCGCCGTTGACATCGTTAGGGTCCTCCACGTTGCGAAGTTCTACCCTCCCGTCCATGGCGGCATGGAACGCGTCGTCGAACTGCTGTGCCGCGCGAGCGACGGCGTCGCCGAGAATCACGTGCTCGCGATGAACGCCGGCGTGAAGACGATCGAGGAAGACGTGGACGGCGTGCACGTGGTGCGCGTCGGGACCGTCGGAGCCGTCGGATCGGTGCGCATCTCGCCTGATTTCGGCCGGTGGATCCGCCGGATGCCGGCCGATCTCATCGTGCTGCACGAACCCAATCCATGGGCGCTTCTCTCGTGGCACATCGCACGGCCACCCGTCCCATTCTGCATCTGGTATCACAGCGACGTCGTGCGACCGCGGCTCCAGTACGCGTTGTTCTATGCGCCGATGGCGATTCCGATCTACCGCCGCGCGCGGCGTATCGTCGTGTCGTCGCCTCCACTTGGCGAGCACGCGGAAGCGCTGCGGCGCTGCCGCGATCGCATCCGCGTGATCCCGTTCGCGATCGACCCGGCCATGTGGCGCACTCAGCCTTCTGAGCTCGCCACGAGAGACGCTGCCATCGCCGACGCGGGCGGCCCCTTCGTGCTCTTCGTGGGGCGCCACGTGCCGTATAAAGGCGTCGATGTGCTGCTCCACGCGCTGGAGGATACCGGCGCGCGCGCGGTGATCGTCGGCGACGGTCCGAAGCGGCGCGAGTGGGAAGCGCTCGCCTCGAGCCTTGCGCTGGAGACGCGCGTGAGGTTTACCGGCGACGTCAGTCCGGATCGTCTGCGCGCGCTGATGCACGCCGCCACGGCGCTCGTGCTGCCGTCCACGAGCAGGGCGGAGGCGTTCGGGTACGTGCAGCTCGAAGCGATGGCTGCGGGAAAACCCGTGATCGCGACCGACGTACCGAGCGGCGTCTCGTGGGTCACCCAGGACGGGCGCACCGGCATCATCGTGCCGGCCGGAGACGTCAACCGGCTGCGCGGAGCCATCGTCGATCTGCTGGGTGATGCGGATCGCGCCAGACGTCTTGGCGAGGCCGGTTGTCAGCGCGTCGAGAACGAATTCACGATGGAGAAGCTCCGCGAGCGGCTGCGCGCGCTCTACGCAGAGCCTGGCCTCCTGTCCCATTGAACGATGCTCAAACGCAGTGTTGACGCGCTGCTGGCCGGAACGGGCCTGGTGATCTCAGCGCCGCTCTGGGCGATCGTCGCGTCGCTTATCCGATTGGAGGACGGCGGTCCGGTGTTTTACGCGCAGGACCGCGTCGGTCTGCACGGCCGCCATTTCCGAGTACTGAAATTCCGTTCGATGCGTCCCGACGCCGAGGCGATGACCGGGGCCGTCCAGGCGAGCGAGCACGATCCGCGCGTCACTCGGATCGGCCGTGTGATGCGGGCGACGGCGATGGACGAATTGCCGCAGCTCTGGAACATTCTGCGCGGCGACATGAGTTTCGTCGGTCCGCGCGCGCTGCGGCCGGGAGAGATCGAAGCGGGCGCCGACGGCCGGTTCGAGCGGCTCGAGGAGGTCCCGGGATTTGCGCGGCGCGTCAGCGTGCGCCCGGGCTTGACGGGGCTGGCGCAGATCTATGCGCGGCGCGATATTCCGCGGCGCCAGAAGTTCCGGTACGACCACTTGTACGCGCGCCGCCGCTCGATCGGGCTCGATCTACGATTGATTCTTCTGTCATTTTGGATTAGCGTGCTGGGCACATGGGAAGCCCGCGGGCGCAAATACTGAGGGCCGCGCGTGCGTGACGTTGCGGTAATCGGCGCCGGGCCGGCGGGTTTGATCGCGGCGCGCGGTCTTGCGAAAGCAGGATTCGACGTGTTGGTGCTCGAAGAGCATCCCACGATCGGTGTGCCCGTCCACTGCACGGGGCTGCTCGGCCTCGACGCCTTCTCCGAACTCGCGCTGCCGCGGTCCTCGATCCTCACGACCACTCACGCCGCGACGTTCGTCGCCGCAGACGGATCGTCCGTGCTCGTCGACGCCGAACGCGTGCGCGCGGCCATCGTCGATCGCGCGGCATTCGATCAAGCGCTCGCCGCGGACAGCGGCCTCGCGGGCGCCGAGATCCGATCCGGCGCGCGGGTGCGTTCGATCGCCGTCGACGCGTCGGGTGTGGCCGTCCGACTCGATGCGGGCGACGAGACGATCCATGCGCGCGCGTGCGTCCTCGCGTGCGGGGCGAACTATCGCTTCAACCGCCAGATTGGGCTCGGCATTCCGCGCGCTTTCGCGCAGAGCGCGCAGCTCGAACGCCCCTTCGCCGGACCCGAGACGGTCGAGGTCCATCTCGGACGCCGGATCGCGCCCGGTGGATTCGCGTGGGTGGTGCCGTTTCATCGGGGCGACCGCCGCTGCAACCGCGTCGGCCTGATGTGCAACGCGCGCGTCGCGACCTACTTTCGTGCGTTCACCGCGCAGGCGCGCGCGCGATTCGATCCCGCCGGAGCGCCGTGGGCCGAACCCCGCTTGAAAATCCTGCCGCTCGGACCAGTGTCGCGCACCTATGCGCATCGTGTCATTGCGGTCGGTGACGCCGCAGGGCTCGTCAAACCGACGACAGGCGGCGGCATCTATTACGGACTCTTGAGCGGCCAGATGGCCGCCGAGACGCTCGACGAGGCGCTGCGCGCCGACGATCTGCGCGAGGCGCGGCTGCGGCGCTACGAGACGCAGTGGCGCGCGCGGCTGGGCCCCGAAATCCGCATCGGTCTCGCGTTCCGCACGCTGGCGGCGCGTATGAGCGACGGCGCGATCGACGCGCTCATCGATCTGGCCCGCATCGACGGCCTGGTGCCGCTGCTGCGTCAGACCGCCGACTTCAACTGGCACCGCCAGTCCGCGCTCGCGCTGCTGCGACACTCGCAGTTCCGCCGGATTCTCCTCGGGGCGCTTTGGGATTGAACGGAAGCTCTCCCGACCCTGTCAGAGACGGCGTCTACGCGCGTAAGCAGATCTACTGTCCTAGCCGCATCGTTAGGTGGAGCCACGGCAGCCGTTTCGCGCTCGGGCGAACGCTCGTCGAGGCCGGGCGCGGCGGCCGACTGCTCGATTATGGATGCGGCGACGGGACGTTCATCGCCATGGTGCACGACGAGTTTGCCGAGACGGCCGGCGCAGACGTCGAGCCGCGGCAGATCGCGGACTGCGCTCAGCGCCTGGGACATCTTCGCGGCGTGCGGTTCGGCTTGACGCGGGATCTCGAGACGACGCCGCGATGGGACGTCGTCACGTGCATGGAAGTGCTCGAGCACTGTCTCGATGTCGAGCGCCGGCGCGTGATCGGTCAGTTGGCGCGCCTCGTTCGGCCGGGAGGGCGGCTCGTGGTCAGCGTGCCGATCGAAATCGGCCCAGCCGTCATTGCGAAACAATCGATGCGCGCGATCGCGGGGCTCAGACGGCTCGGCGATTATCAGCATCGGGAGCGGTATTCGCCCGTCGACTTGCTGCGGTCCGCCGCGGGGTTCCACATTCCGCGGGTGGTGCTTCAGGGCGAAGGCGTCGACGGCGCCTACGCGTACTACGGCCACAAAGGCTTCGACTACCGCGTGGTCGAGGCGGAGCTTGCGGCCGTCGCGCGAATCGATCGGCGTGTGTTTACCCCGATGCGATGGCTGGGTCCGGTGCTCAACAGCCAGGTCTGGTTCGTCTGCTCGCCCACGAGCGGGGGGTGAGGCGGCGCGCCGGCGCCGCTCGCGTACGC
>JBOGIZ010000091.1:0-4280 GCA_050747805.1 Vicinamibacterales bacterium
GACGACGGCGAGGATGCTGCCGACGAAGACGCCGAAAAAGTCGTCGACCCGCGAACGTCCGCGCCGCAGCCGATAGAGCCCCTGCACCTGAAACGCGATCGGCACGAGCAGGCCGACGAATGGGGCGATGCGCAGGTATTGCGCGAACGGTGGAAACCCTTTGTGGACCGGAAGGCCCGTTTCAAAGCGGAGCAGATACGCGGCGAGAAACGCGGTGATGCCCAGCAACGCGTCGGTGCTGACGAACAGGCCGACGAGCAGCCGATTGTAACGGCGCATCATGCGGCGAACCCGCGCGTGACGCCGGCCGCAACCGTCTCATTGACGACGGCCTGGAACTCGGTCTGAAAACGCGTTCGATCGAAGCGCTCGGCGTGGGCGCGAATCGCCGCGCGATCGAAGGCGAGCGTCGTGACCCGCTGGAGCCCTTCGGCGAACGCTTCAACGGTCGTGTCGTGCACGAGGACGCCCGTCGCGCCATCGATCACGCTCTCGAGCGCCCCGCCGCGGGCGAGCGCGACGGTTGGCGTCCCACACGCCTGGGCTTCGACCGGCACCATTCCGAAATCCTCGACTCCCGGCATCAGCACCGCGGCAGAGCGTCGATACAGCTGGCGCACCTCTTCATCGCTGAGCCAGCCGGCGAACGTGACGGAAGGACCAGCCATCGCGCGCAGGCGGCGCTCTTCAGGTCCTCGCCCCACGATCGTCAGCGGTCTTCCCACAGCCGCACAGGCGCGGATGGCCACATCCAACCGCTTGTAGGGAACGAGCGCTGAGACGACGAGGAAGAACGACTCCGGCGCTGAGGCGGAATCCGGCCGGTAAAACGCTGTATTGACAGGAGGATACACGACGGTCGACCCGCGATTATAGTATCGGCCGATTCTGGCGGCAACATAATGAGAATTCGCGACATAGCGGTCCACGCGGCCCGACGTCGCCGCATCCCACCTCGCCAGCCGCGCCAGAACGGGGCGGAGCAGCCGCGAACGGACCGGCCCGGCCTGCTCAGGTCCAAAATAGGCGGCAAACTGATCCCAGGCGTAGCGCATCGGCGAGTGACAGTAGCAGATGTGAGGCGTCCGGCCGGGCACGACCACCGATTTCGCGGCGCAGTGGCTCGTACTGATCACGAGATCGTACTCGTCGAGGTCGAAAAGCTCGATCGCGGTCGGGAAGAGCGCGAGATACGCGCGATACCGGCGAGCCGCGGACGGCAGCCACCGCACGAACGATCGCTGCTCGCGCATGGCCTCGAGGCGCGGCGTCGCCGTTCCCCGCACGTGCAGCAGCGTGTGAAGCGTGGCGTCCGGGTAGATTTCGGCGATCGCATCGAGCACCTTCTCGCCGCCGCGCATGCCGGTCAGCCAATCGTGGACGAGGGCGACGCGCTTGATGGGCGATGGGCGATGGGCGATAGCCGATATTCGGTCGGCGGCGGACGAGGCCCCTCGATCGTCCGCCATGGGCTTTCGGTCATCGGATCTTTCCATCAGGTCGTCACCTCGGCGTAGATCTCCCGCACGCGTGCGATCGAGCGCGCCCACGAGAACTCCCGCGCCCGCGCAAGGCCTCGCGCGCGCAGGTCGTTTCGCAGCGCGGGATCCACGAGGACCCGTTCCATCGCTTCGGCGATCGCGGCGGGTTCGTACGGATCGATCATGAGCGCCGCGGAACCGAGAACTTCGGGCAGCGAGGAGACGTTCGATGCCACGACCGGCGTGCCGCTCGCCATGGCTTCGAGCGGCGGCAGACCGAAGCCTTCATATAAGGACGGAAACACAAACATGTCGGCGAGCCGGTAGAGGGCCGTGAGCGTCTCGTCCGGGACGAATCCGAAGAAGCGCACGTGCTTGTGCAGTTTGTGGCGGTGAACGGCGCGCCTGAGTATCGCGTATTTCGAGATCTCATCGCCGATGATCAACAGCTGGACGGTGGCGAGCGACGGGTGCGCCTGTCGCATCAGATGGAACGCTTCGATCAGCCGCTCGAGGTTCTTGTGCGGCTTGATGTTGCCCGTATAAAGCACGAACGGCGCCGTCAACTGGTAGCGCTGGCGCACGCGCTCGAGCTGCTCGGCGGGCGGCTCGCGCCAGAAACGCTCGTCGATGCCGTTATAGATCACGTCGATGCGCGACTCGGGCACGCGAAAGTAGCGCAGGATGTCGCGCTTCGAGGCCTCAGACACGGTAATGACACGCGCCGCGCGGTGGGTCGCCGTCCACATTGACGCGCGCGCATACGCGTACGCGAGGCGGCTCGGCAGGTACTGCGGAAAACGCAGGTGGATGCAATCGTGGATCGTGACGACCGAGCGGCAGGAGATGAGCGGCGGCAGCACGTAATGCGGCGCGTGAAACAGATCCGCGGATTCGCGCCGCAGATCCGCTGGAATCGCGAACTGCTCCGCGATCGAATAGGCGCCGGCATCTTCGGCCACGGTGCGGAAGCGCGGCGCCAGCTCCGAGGCGAGCGTGCAGTCGCCGTCGCGGCAGAGCAGCACGTACTCGTGCGTCGTGTCCTGGCGGTCCAGTTCGCGCAGCAGGTTGCGGACGTACGTGCCGATGCCGTAGTCACGGAGCTTCCGCGCGTCTATCGCGATGCGCATTCGTTCAACGATTTTACGCGACCCGGATTGTGCGCCCCACCGAGCGCCTGAGTCAGCGGCGCGGGGACCGCGTCAGCGGGGCCAGCGCTCGGGGCGACCGCTAAGGCGGATCCGAGGTCCCCATTGGGGTGAGCGGCGTGCAACGAAGCAGTCGTTTCAGGGTGAGCCAACTGCCCTTGCCGGCGCCATATTTCTTGATGGCCAGTTCCGCATACCGGCTGCAGGTTGGCGTGAATCGACAGCGGATGCCCGTATGACTCAGCACGGGCGAGGCATACGCGTGGTAGAGCTCCAGAGAATCGATCGCCAAGGTGACTCGCGCGTGCGCCGGGACCGCGAGTGGGAACACCGCGGCGAGGACAACAAGTGTTCCCGTGACCAAGAGCCTTCGCATGCTCAGATCCAGGCGCCACGCGGACGATGCTCCGCGCGGCGCCTGAAAATTAGAACTTGTTGGCGTAGTCGCTGATCACGGGGATCATGAGGCGTCCGCCATTGACTCCATTGACAATGGCCATGATGTGAACGACGAGCACGCCAATGCCCAGCAACGGATATAGCAGCGAGAACAGGCATCCCAACCCTGCGGTGAGCATGCCCAGAATCGTCGAAACGATCGCAATGCCGATCCAGCAGATAAACTCCGCCACCATCAGGACGATCCCGTGCTTCGCGTGCCACTGGACCTCCTTGTCCTGCTTCTCTGTCAGCAGCGGCACCAGTGCCAGCAGCCAAAGATAGGCCAGAACGATCATAATGTTTCTGTTGCTGGACGTGCCGGTAGGGGCCGGTTCAGCCATCGTGCAAGCTCCTTGTGTGTGAGTTTGCGCCTCGCGCCGGCACAGTTTACAGGAAGCGCACTGGCTCGTCCACTGAGCGGGATCCGGGCATCGAGGCTTAGGGGGGCTTAGGGGCGTTCGCCTTTGAGGCGGAGATAGGCCTTCAGCAGGCCCGCCCACGCCGGGTGGTGCTTCTCATAGAACGCGAGGTGGCTCCGGCGATAGGCGATCTGGCTGGCCTGCGGGCGGGCGGCGCGCGATCGCCCGCGAAGGTGGACGACCTCCGCCGCCGGCGTGAACAGCACGCGCCGGCCACGCGCCCGGATCGAGGCGCAGAAGTCCGCGTCCTCGGTGTACAAGAAAAATCGCTCGTCGAGCAGGCCCACGGCTTCGGCATCGGTGCGCCAGACCATCAGGCAGGCGCCGCTGACCCAGTCGACGGCGTGCTCGCGGGAGAGTTGCCGCGCGGTCCAACGCTCGACGGGTGAGAATCGCGCGTCATATAGCCGGCCGATGACCTTCTGCCGGAGTTCGTTCCACGGCGACAGCATGCGGCCGAACGACAGCTCGGCCCGATGCTGCGCGTCGACGAGCCTCGGACCCGCGATGGCCGCATCGGGAACGCCCTGCAGTCGAGCCAGCAGGCGATCGATGGCGCCAGCAGGCACCAGGGTGTCGCTGTTGAGCAGCAGCAGGCACTCGCCGCGGCTCGCCTGGATGCCGACGTTGTTCGCGGCGGCGAAGCCGACGTTGCGATCGAGCGCGATCACGGTCGCGCCGGCCGTCCGCGCGGCGTCGGTGCTCCCGTCCGTCGACGCGTTATCCACGACGATGATCTCGTGCGGCACCGCCGGCGGCGCCGCGGTGAGCGATTGCACGCAGTTGACGAG
>JBOGIZ010000092.1:0-9393 GCA_050747805.1 Vicinamibacterales bacterium
GCCATCGACGAGTCCATCGATCGCCTCGAGATCGTGCGTCGTGATGAGCACAATGCAGCCGCGCGCGCGCAGCGTCCCCAGTCGATCGCGAAGCCCGCGCGTCGCCGCGTCGTCGAGTCCTGTGAACGGCTCGTCGAGCAGCACGAGACGCGGATCGTGCAGGAGCGCCCGTTCGAGTGCCAGCCGCTGGCGCATGCCACGCGAGAAGCCTGCCACCGCCTCGTCGCGGCGTGCGCCGAGGTTGGCGCGCCCCAGCGCCTCGTCGACGCGGTGTTCGACGTCCCGGAAGCCGTACGCCTTCGCGAAGAAGCGCAGGTTCTCGGACGCGCTCAGCTCCGGGTAGAGATACAGATCGTGTCCGAGCACGCCGATCCGGGACCTGAGCGCGGCGCCGGCGCGAGACGCCTCGTAGTCGCCATAGAGCACGCGGCCGCTCGTCGGCGCGAGCAGCGTCGCGACGATCGACAGCAGCGTCGATTTCCCGGCGCCGTTCGGGCCGAGCAGCGCGATCATCTGTCCTGCGTCGACGCGGAGCGACACCTTGTTGAGCGCACGGCGGCGGCCGAAATCGCGCGTGACGTCCGCGATGGCGAGATGGTCGAAGTCGAGAGACGCTCGGCCATCTCGCGCGTTCACGCGGCGGCCTCGGGATCGAGCCGCGAGTACACGGCTTCGAGCGCGTCGACCAAATCCGCGCGTCGCGCGGCGAAGGCCTCCGCGCTCACGCGGCCTTCGCGTCGATCGCCCTCGATCGCCGCCAGCTCGGCATAGAGTCGGCTCCGCTCCTGCTGCAGCTGGCGCCGTCGATCGGCAGCCCCGGGCGTGTTCGGACGCCGCGCCGCGGCCCAGGCACCGGCCAGGAGGATCGACGCTGCGCTCGCGAGCGCAAGATCGCGCGGCCACGCCGGCTTGTGCGGCAGTCCGCTGAACGTGAGCGTCAGCACGCCGCCTGCACTCACGGCGCCGCCTTCCGCTGCGATGTAGTTCTGCCCGTCGGCCGGCACGTCACGCTGCTCGGAGAGCTGGGGCGACGATATCTGCATGTTGCCCACCTTTTGCGCGACGAGCGCAAACTGCGGCATCGGCGCAGGGATCGTCTCCGACACAGTGATGCTGTCGTGACCGAGCGGCAGCGAATACGCGAACTGCAGCAGCGTCGTCCCCGGCGCAAACGGTCCGTTCACGACCACGTGCGCGCCAGACGCGACGGCGTTCTGGGTGGAGCCCTGCAGCAGGCCGACGCCGATCGCGTCCTTCGGCAAATCGATCACGAGCGGACGGCCCGTGCGGACCGGGCGCTTCGCCGTGTTCACGATCGGCAGGATGTTGTAGATGTTCAGCGCATCGTCGGCGATCTCGGCGACGAAGCGGCTTTGGTCGCCGAGGACGACCACGCCGTCGATCGGCGGCGCGTGCGCAAGTTTCTGATCCTCAGCAGCCTTCTTCTCTTCGTCCGGGTCGGTCGCGACGAGCACGAGCCGGATGCCGCCGGCCGAAGGGATCGCAAACGACTGCGAGTCAATCGTCTCGCCATCTACGGTGACCGTCGCCCGCGCCTGTGCGCCAATCGGCAGCCCGTCGAACTGCGCGTGTCCCGACTGATCCGTGGTGACTGAAGGCGCCTGTCCGTCGACCGTCAGCGTGACGTGCTGTCCTTGAAGGACGTTCGTCATCTGTCCGCGAATTACGCGGACAACGACGGTGCCCGGCGCGAGATCGCTGACCGGCAGGGGCTGCCCCGACAGCTGCTTCGGATCGGGCATCTGCGCGCCAGCCGCGCCGGCGAACGGCGGCGTCTGCGCGGACGCGGCAGCGGACACGATCAGGAGCAATGCGCACGCGAGCCATGGAAAGCGGGCCCGCCACGGATGACACGGAGTACACGGACTATTCTTGGGCGGCGTCTTCATATATTCGGTGTATTCCGTGGCAGCGTCGCCCCGCAGCTCTTGCAGAATCGCGCGTCGTGATCGTTGCTCGTGCCGCAGGCGCAGACCTGTGTATCCAGAGGTGCCAGAGATTCGTCCCTGGTCTGACCACGGTCTGACCCCTGCTCCAGGCGGGCCGCGAGCTCCTTTTCGATGACGGCTCGATACGGCGATCGGTCCGCGTCGAGCTGTTTCATGATGCCAATCGCGCGCGCCCGAAGCCGAGCAGCCATCTCCTCGAAATCCGGCGTCGACAGCTTGCCCATGGCTCGATCGAACTCCAGCTCCTTGATCGAGCGCAGCGTGAGCGCTTTCTCGCGCTCGAGGTCCGCGCGCAGACGGCTGCTCAGCGGCTCGTTCACGAGCTCGACGTCCCTCGTCGTCAGCGGCGCGAGCGTGCGGTACACGCCGAAGGCAGCGGCGCCCGCGGCACCGATCGTCAGGCTGCTCAAAATGAGCAGCTCGGGCCTCCCCGGCCGCGCCAGCACGACGGCCACGGTCGCCGCCAGCAGCGACAACAGCACGAAGAAGTGCCAGACGTGGAAGGTGCTCTCGGCTTCTTGCGGTGGGACATTTTGGCCGTGCGGATCCTCGCCCCCGCCGGAATCGCGCCGGCGTTTCCCGCGCCGCCCGGCATCGCGCCGAACCTCCGACGATTCGTTCAGCGACCGCTCCTGCCGACGCGGAAGCGTTGATTCAGTCGAGATCGCGGAGCTCATCATCCAACCGGGCGGCGAGCGCCTGGTCCTCCTGATTTGCGCGCCCGCCGGCAGACGGCTGCGATCCCGCCGGGTGCCGGCGCGACCACTTCACAGCGACCAGCCCCACTCCGACGGCACCTGTCGCGCCAACGAGATAAGGAAACAGCCACGCCAGACGGTTGAAGCCCTGGTCGGGGGGCGCCATGAGAATGTCCTCGCTGCCGCGCCATTTCACGAACGCTGCGAGGATCTGGTCGTGCGTCATACCCTGCGCCAGCCACTGATCGAGTTTCGCGTCCTCCGCGTGCAACTCGGGGCAGGTCGCGGCCATCGGGCACTTGGCCATCGGCGCGCGGCATCCACAGGTACACATCACCTCGTTGCGCACGCGCGTCCGAATCGCCTCGACAGCGGTCGGACGGATGCTCCCCGTGTCGCTGGTCTGCGCGCGCGCGCTCGCCGGCAGCAGCAGGAGCAGCACCATGAGTCCCGTGGTCACCGCGCCGGCGGGCACCTTCGCGACCGCGAACGTGAAGGCACGCTCCGGCAGCAGCGCGAGACCGGTCCCGAACGCCAGTACGCTGAAACCGAACCAGATCCAGTTGACGAGCGGATTCAGGGTGATCGCGTAGGTCGCGCTCTGATTCTTCGCGTCGTAGCCCGCCAGCACGAGATAGAAGTCGCCCGCCACAGAACGCCGAATCGCAACATGGCTCGTCGGCGGCTCGTCCTCATGGCCGTTGAAGAACCATTTGGCCGGCGTCAGCTCGTCGACCTCCCGGCCCTTCTCGAAGAGCGTCACCTGCCCGGTGATCATCTGTTTCTGCTCGTCGCTGCTGACGGTCAGCCCGTTGTGGCGAATCGTGAAATCGCCAAGCGTCGCCTGCTCCCCTGGCTTGAGGAGCACCGTCGTGTCGCGCTTGAACCCCTGACCCGCAAAGCCGAGTAACATCAAGACGATGCCCAGATGCACGATGTAGCCGCCGTAGCGGCGATGCGACCGGCTGACCAGGCCGACGGCCGCGGTGAAGATGTCCGTGCCGGTCGCGCCGCGCCGTACCTGCGCGCCGCGGATGAATTCCTGGACGATCGTGCCGGCGACAAACGCGCAGAGCACGAAGCACAAACCCGACACCCACACCCGCACGCCCAGCGCGTAGACGCCGGCCCCCGCGGCAAGCATCGCGGCGGCCGGCCAGGTGAATTGCTCGAACAGGTTCCGGATTGTGGATTTGCGCCACGCGAGCAGCGGGGCGATGCCGGTGAGCACCAGCAGGATCAGCCCGATCGGCCCCATCCATTTATTGAAGAACGGAGGTCCGACCGTCAGCCGTTCGCCGCGCACCGCTTCGCTCAGCGTCGGAAACATCGTCGCTAACAGGACGAAGAACGCCGAGAAGAGCAGCACCCAGTTGTTCGCCAGGAACGCCGCTTCGCGCGACACCCATGAATCCAGTTCGTGGCGCGCCTTGAGCAGCGGCAGGCGCCAGATGACCAGCGCGAAGCTGAACGCGAGGATCAGAATCATGAAGCCGGTGAAGAGCGACGCCAGCCAGCGGTCCTCCCCAAACGCGTGCACGGACTGCACGACGCCCGACCGCGTCATGAACGTGCCGAAGATCGTCAGGAAGAACGTGACGATCACGAGCGTGACGTTCCACACCCGGAGCATGCCGCGCCGTTCCTGCACCATGACCGAATGCAGGAACGCCGTGGCGGTGAACCATGGCAGCAGGCCCGCGTTCTCGACCGGATCCCAGCCCCAGAACCCGCCCCAGCCGAGCGTCTCGTACGCCCACAGCATGCCGAGCGTCAGGCCGAACGTCAGAAACAGCCAGCCGATCATCGTCCAGCGGCGCACCGCGCGCAGCCACGCATCGTCGAGATGGCCCGTCACGAGCGCGGCGATGCCGAACGCGTACGGGATCGTCATCGCGACGAAACCGGTGTACAGCGACGGCGGATGGATCGCCATGTAGAAGTTCTGCAGCAGCGGATTGAGTCCCTTGCCTTCGGTGGGCACCGCCGTCAGGAACGTATCGAACGGGTTGTTGTGCACCACCATGATGAAGATGAAGAACATCTCGGTGGCGGAGATGACGGCGACGACGTATGGGATGAGCTCGCGGTGCCGCTCGCGGTTGGTCCAGACGGCAACCGCGCCGAAGACCGACAGCAGGAACACCCAGAACATAATCGAGCCGTCGAGGCCGCCCCAGTACGACGCGAACTTGTAGACGATCGGCTCGGCGGAATCCGAGTAGTGCTGGACGTACTTGATCGCAAAATTGCCGGCGAGAAACGCGTCGATGATGAGGGCGGAGGCGACGGTCATCAGTGCGGCGGTGAGATAGAACGCGCCGATGCCGCTTTCGATCAGGCGGCGCGATCGCCGCCGCGCGCCGGCAATCGATGCCGCGATGGCATAACTGGCGACGACGAATGTCGCGAGCAGAACGGCAGATCCGAGCGTCGCCACGGTGGTCCTAACTGCCCGCCGCGGCGGGCGACTGCGGTGAGTACTTCGAGGGGCACTTGGCCATCACACCGTTGGGCTCGACGGCGAAGCTGTCGCCGTCGAGGCGGCCCTTCAGCACGACTTCCGCGCCGTTCTTGAACGTGTCAGGCACGACGCCCGTGTAGCGTGCGGCGATGACCTTCCCGTTGTTCTGCACGTCGAACTTGTAGTCCAGCGAGTCGGGGCGCTGACGGAGGTCTTTCACGAATCCGTGCAGCTGCAATGGCTTCCCCTGCCACGCCGCCGGATTCTGCATCACTTCGTCGACGTGCTTGTAGTACTCGGTCCCGTCGCTGAGCGTGGAATACATCAACCCGGCGAGCGCCAGTCCGATGACGAGGAACGTTGCTCCGATCTTGATAGGTTTCGCAGTCATGATGGGTTAGAGGAACGCCTCTCAGAATACTACCTGACGGCCCGCAGCATGCGAGAAACCGTCGCGAGCGGCAGGCCGACCACGTTCGACCACGATCCGTCGATCCAGTCGACGAAGCGCGCCGCGCGCCCCTGAATCGCATAGCCTCCCGCCTTGCCAAGCGGCTCGCCAGTTTCCACGTATGCGCGAATCTCATCGTCCGAGATCGGCAGGAGGTGGACCCGCGTGCGTACGCATTCCGACAATCGGTGGTTTTCCCCCAGCAGGAAGACCCCCGTGAGCACCTCGTGGACTTCGCCGGACAGCAAGTTCAGCATGCGAACGGCCTGATCGGGCGTATGGGCCTTTCCCAGGATTGCGCCGTTGAGGACCACAGCCGTATCTGCGGCGAGCACCAGAGTGCGGGATCCCGGTTCGCGCCGCCGGTCGCCGGCGGTACGGCTGGCCAAGGTTGCCGCAACCGCGTCCGCTTTTGCGGACGCGACGCGTTGCACATAGGCTTCCGGCGCCTCTCCAGGTTGAACGGATTCGTCGACGTCAGCCGGCTCGACGGTGAACGCGTAGCCCGCGCTCGTCAGCAAGTCCGCGCGCCGCGGCGACGCGGAGGCGAGCACGATCCGCGTGCTGTCCGTCGGCATCGCATTCAAAGGTAAGATCGAGACATGCTGCCGGTCCAGAGCATCCTGCCGGGCGTGGTCGCCGAGATCGTCCGGCGTCAGCCGCCCTCGCCCGAGCGTACACGCTTTGCCTGGACGGCCGTGGTCGGAGCCGCGATCGCGCGGGCGACGACCATCGAGACGCGCGGCGCGGTACTGATCGTCTCGGCCCGCGATGTGCGCTGGGCCCGGGAGATCGAACGCAACCGCGACGTCATTCTGTCACGGCTTCAGCTGCTGCTCGGCGCGGGCCTCACTCGGTTAGAGATTGTGTCGCCAAACCTTTCCATATGAACGAATCTGTCATCATTTCCGCGGTCAGAACGCCCACCGGCAAGTTTCTCGGAACCTTGAAGGAATTTCAGGCGCCCCAGCTGGGCGCCATCGTCGTCGGCGACGCGGTGCGCCGCGCCGGGATCGATCCGGCCAGCGTCGACGAATGCATCATGGGCAACGTGGTGGCGGCGGGCGAAGGACAGAATCCCGCGCGTCAGGCGGCCCTCAACGGCGGCCTGGCCGACCACGTCGCCGCCATGACGATCAATAAAGTGTGCGGGTCGGGCCTGAAGGCCGTCATGCTCGCGGCGCAGGGCATTGCCACCGGCGATATCGAGATCGCGGTGGCGGGCGGCATGGAGTCCATGAGCAACACGCCGTATCTGCTCTCGCGCGTGCGCGAGGGGCTCCGCATGGGCAACGGCACGCTCGTCGATTCGATGATCCACGACGGGCTGTGGTGTGCCTTCGAGCAATGCCACATGGGCATGGCGGGGGAACACGTCGCCGAGCACTTCAAGGTCTCGCGGGAAGCGCAGGATATCTACGCGGCCGAGAGTCATCACAAAGCCGCGCACGCGACCCGGGAAGGCTGGTTCAAGGACGAGATCGTCCCGGTCGAGATTCCGCAGAAAAAAGGCGCGCCGACGCTGTTCGACCGCGACGAGGCGATTCGCGAGGACACCACGGCTGCCACGCTGGCGGGTCTGAAGCCCGCGTTCAAGAAGGACGGATCGGTGACGGCTGGCAACGCGCCGGGCGTGAACGACGGCGCCGCGGCGGTCGTGATCATGTCGGCCGCACGCGCACAGAGCCTCGGAAAGACTCCGCTCGCCCGCGTCGTCGCCCAGGCGACGAGCGGCCTTCCGCCGAAGCTCGTGCTGATGACCCCCGTCGAAGCCGTGCGCAAGGTTGCGCAGAAAGCGGGATGGAACCTCGCCGACGTCGACCTGTTCGAAATCAACGAAGCCTTCTCCGTCCAGATGGTCGCCGTGCAGCGCGAGCTGGGCATCGACCCCGCGAAGGTGAACGTCCACGGTGGGGCCGTCGCGCTCGGGCACCCGATCGGCGCAAGCGGCGCGCGCGTGCTCACGACGCTGCTGTATGCCATGAAGCGCCGCGGCGCCAGGCGCGGGATCGCGTCGCTCTGTCTCGGCGGCGGCAACGGCGTGGCGCTGGCGGTCGAGAGCGTCTGAAGTGCCGATCCGACGCGCTATCGTGAAGATCACAAAGTAACAAAGTCCACCAAGAATCTTCTTCTAAGAAGAATCTTCCTTTGTCTTTGCGATCTTTGTTTCTTCGTGGTCGTGGTGATCAGCCGTCCGCCGCGTCGGCGGCGCCGGCGGCGGAGAACGTGTGAACCGATCACGACGTACGAACGCAAAGAGCGCGGAGGGCGCAGAGACTACGACAGGAATTCTTTGCGCTCTCGGCGCGTTCTGCGTACGTACGTCGTGAACAAGGAGACCGCTTGGATATTCGTCGAGTCGGCGTGATCGGCGCGGGCACGATGGGCAACGGGATTGCTCAAGTGTTCGCGCAATCGGGGTTCGAGGTGCGGCTGTGCGACGCCGTGCCGGCAGCGATCGATCGCGCGCGCGCGACGATCGAGAAGAGTCTGGCGAGGTTCGTCCAGAAGGGAACGCTGAGGGCGGCCGATCGCGATGCCGCGCTTGGCAGGCTGTCGGTCGGGTGCGATCTCGACGCGTTTGCCGACAGCGATTACGTGATCGAAGCGATCGCTGAAGACCTGAACGCCAAACGATCGGTGTTCGAAAAGCTCGACGCGATCACACGCCCCACCGTCATCCTTTCATCGAACACCTCATCGATCTCGATAACGGCGCTCGGCGCCGCGACGAAACGCCCAGAGCACGTGCTCGGGATGCACTACATGAAGCCCGTGCCGATCATGACGCTCGTCGAGCTGATCCGTGGTCAGGCGACGTCGGACGAGTCGATGGCCGTCGCGACCGCGCTCTGCGTCCGCCTCGGCAAGACCGGCGTGGAGGCGGCGGACTTCCCCGGTTTCATTTCGAATCGCATCCTGATGCCGATGATCAACGAAGCGATCTACGCCGTCATGGAAGGCGTCGGCACGCCCGACGCGATCGATACGGTCATGAAACTGGGGATGAACCATCCGATGGGCCCGTTGACGCTCGCCGATTTCATCGGTCTGGATGTGTGTCTCGCGATTCTCACCGTGCTGCACGATGGCCTCGGAGATCCCAAATATCGTCCGTGTCCGCTCCTTCGGCGCATGGTCGCGGCCGGCCAGCTCGGGCGGAAAAGCGGCCGCGGCTTCTACGCGTACCCTCACTGAAGACATCTCAGCCGCACTCGATCTCTGGCATGCGCGTTGCGACACCGGCAAGTGGAAAGAGGCTGCGCGATGCAACAGTGTTCGATTCTGTTCGTTCAATCGGTGTCTAAAACAACCGACCATCCGGCGCAGCTTCGCGCGATCGGTTTTCTCGTGAAAGAGATGTGCGAGCTGCCGACATCGTCAGAGCTGACCGGCCATCACGTCGTGATCGTCAACGCGGCGAATCCGGCGATGCTGCCCATGCTCGCGACCAGGCTGCGCGCAAAGCCGCACTTTGGCCGACGGCTCCTGCTGGCGCTCGTCCCTACCTCCTCGTCCGACCACGCCAAACGCGATGGACTGGCCTGCGGATTCGATAGAGTCCTGCCGCAATCGATCACCGGCCGCGCGCTGGCGGCGGCGATCATCGAGCGGCTGCGCGCCGTTCCGGAATTCCGCTGCCTGCTCGGTCCCCTCACGCGGCGCGTCAAAGCCGCGTGAGGGTCCCCGGAGCTGCTCGAGCGCACGCGAGGGATCTCTCGCAGAGTCTCCATGACCTGCGGTCACCCCGCGGCATGAAAATCGTGCCCCGGGGCCATGTCCGCCACGACATCTTGTGGTCGCGGCGCT
>JBOGIZ010000093.1:0-2656 GCA_050747805.1 Vicinamibacterales bacterium
GCGCCAGCCGGCGCGACGTGCCGGTCAGCCTGACCGCCATTGGCAATGTCGAAGCCTTTTCCACGATCAGCGTGAGAGCCCAGGTATCGGGGGTTCTGAACGGCGTCAAGTTCAACGAAGGCGATGATGTCAAGGCGGGCGACCTGCTCTTCACCATCGATCCGCGGCCGTACCAGGCGGCGCTGCAGCAGGCGCAGGCGAATCTGACGCACGACGACGCCATGCTGGCGCAGGCCAACGCGCAGCTCGCGCGCGACATCGCCACCGATAAATACAACACCGCCGAAGCGCAGCGCATGGCGTCGCTGAATGAGCGGGGCCTGCTGCCCAAGGATCAGGAGGACCAGCAGAAGGCGGCGGCCGACGCCAGCTCGGCGCTCGTCACCGCCGATAAGGCCGCCATCGAAGCGGCGAAGGCTCAGCTCGCGGCCCAGCAAGCGGCGGTCGACAGCGCGAAGCTGGAGCTGGAGTACACGACGATCAAGTCGCCGATCAACGGCCGCACGGGCAATCTGACGGTCAAGGCGGGCAATCTGGTGACCGCGAACACGACGGAGCTCATCACCATCACGCAGGTTACGCCGGTGTACGTGACCTTCTCGCTGCCGGCCGTGCACCTCGACGAGGTGAAAGCGCACGCCAGCGACAGGACGCTCGCCGTGTCGGCCACGCCGCAGACCACGGGCGCGCAGTCGGCGATGGGCAAATTGACGTTCGTCGACAATACGGTCGATCCGTCGACCGACACGATCAAGATGAAGGCGACGTTCCCCAACCTAGACCGGTCGCTCTGGCCGGGGCAGTTCGCGCGCGTCAGCGTTCGGGTGGCCACGCTCTCGAACGCCACCGTCGTACCGTCTGAAGCGGTGCAAACAGGACAGGACGGCCAGTTCGTATTTCTCGTAAAAAACGACTCGACGGTCGAACAGCGGCCGATCACCACTGGCGAGTCCGTCGATCAGGACGTCGTGGTCAAGGCCGGCCTCAATCCGGGCGACTCGGTCGTGACGGAAGGTCAGCTCCGCCTCGAACCTGGCAGCCGCATCCAGCGCGCCGATCCGCGAACGGGCGAAACCAGTCCGGGCGGTGGACGCGGCGGACGGGGCGGCCGGGGCAACCGCGGGCGGAACGGCGGCGCGGCGTCGGGCCAGGCCGGGCAAAGCGGCCAGACACAGGACGGCCGGACGAACCGGTGACCCCTCGGTGAACATTTCCGAAACCTTCATCCGCCGGCCGATCGCGACCAGTCTGATCATGGCGGGCATCGCCATGTTCGGGATTGTGGCGTATCGCGCGCTGCCGGTGAGCGATCTGCCGCAGGTCGAATATCCCACGCTGAACGTCAACGCGAGCTTGCCCGGCGCCGATCCGAACACGATGGCGTCGGCGGTCGCGAGTCCGCTCGAACGGCAGATGACGACGATCGCGGGCGTGGACTCGATGGTGTCGTCGAACGGCTCCGGCAGCACCAACATCACGATGCAGTTCGACCTCGGCCGCAATATCGACAGCGCCGCGGTCGACGTGCAGACGGCGATCGCCGCGGTCATGCCGCTGCTGCCGACAACGATGACGTCGCCGCCGTCGTTCCGGAAGAACAACCCGAACGACTCGCCGATCCTGATGCTCAACCTGCAGTCCGAAACCGTGCCGCTGCCGGTGCTGGACGACTACGCCGAGAACATCGTCGCGCCTGCCATCTCGATGGTGGACGGCGTGGCGCAGGTGCAGGTCTTCGGGTCGGCGAAGTACGCCGTACGGGTGCAACTCGATCCCCACAAGCTGTACGCGCAGAATATCGGCCTCAACGAAATTACGAGCGCGATCAGCAACTGGAACGTCAATCTGCCAACGGGGGAGCTGTATGGCCCGCGGGAAACCTACAGCATCCGGGCAGCGGGACAGCTGAACAAGGCCGTCGACTACCGGCCAATCATCATCGCGTATCAGCACGGGAACCCCGTCCGCCTGGACCAGGTCGCCCACGTCGTCGACAGCGTCGAGAACGTCTACAACGCGGCGTGGTACTACTCAAAGGACCACGGAAGGCCGGTCGTCAGACGCGCCATCAGCCTGTTTGTGATGCGCCAGCCGGGCACGAATACGATTGATGTGACCGATCGCGTACGCAAGCTGCTGCCCTCCCTCGAATCGCAGATGCCGCCTCCCGTTCACCTGACGGTGCGTCAGGATCGATCGAAGACCATCCGCGCGGCCTTCGGCGACATCCAGTGGACGATGGTCGTCACGCTGGCGCTCGTCGTCGGCGTCATCTTCCTGTTCCTTCACAACGGCTCGGCGACGCTCATTCCGGCGCTTGCGTTGCCGTTCTCGATCTTCGGCACGTTCGCCGTCATGGAGCTGCTCGGCTTCAGCCTGAACAACCTGTCGATGATGGCGCTGATCCTCTCGATCGGCTTCGTCGTCGACGACGCCATCGTGATGCTCGAGAACATCGTGCGGCACATGGAGCACGGCGAGGGCGCGCTCGACGCGGCGCTGAACGGCTCGCGCGAAATCGGCTTCACGATCATCACGATGACGACGTCGCTCGCGGCGGTGTTCATCCCGGTGCTCTTCATGACCGGCGTGCTCGGGCGGCTGTTCCGCGAGTTCGCGGTCACGATCACCGCCGCGATCCTGATTTCTGGCGTCG
>JBOGIZ010000094.1:0-12644 GCA_050747805.1 Vicinamibacterales bacterium
GTTGAGCAGCGCACCCTTCCGCCCACGCTGCTCTTTACCGGACCTGAGGGTGTCGGCAAGCGGCTGACCGCCGTGGCGCTCGCCCAGGCGCTCAACTGCGATCGGCAGGCGAGCGAGAGTACAGGCCGTCCGGCGGAGTTTCCGGGCAGCGCCTGCGGCGAGTGTCGAACCTGCACGCGCATCGCCCGCGGCGTCCACGCCGACGTCGTGCTCGTCGAACCGGGCGAGTCCGGTTCGATCAAGGTCGATCAGGTGCGCGACGCGATCGAACGATCGGCCTACCGTCCGTTCGAAGGCCGCCGGCGGGTCGTGATCGTCGATCCGGCCGACGCGCTGATTCCCGAAGCGCAGAACGCGCTGCTGAAGACGTTAGAGGAGCCGCCTTCGGCCTCCGTCTTTATCCTGATCACCTCGACGCCGGACGTGCTGCTGCCGACGGTGCTCTCGCGATGCCACCGTCTCAGATTCGCGCCCCTGGAGGCAGCCGAGGTTGCCGGCGTGCTGATGCGCGATCACGGATACAGCGAGAAGGACGCGCACGCGGCTGCGGCTGCCGCTGGCGGCAGCCTAGGGCGCGCGCTCGCCGAGGACGCAGAGGATGCCGCAGAAGCGCGCGACACCGCGGCGCGCGTCCTGCAGATTGCCGCAGCTTCGAGCGATCCGCGTCGTCGCATCGAGGCGGCCAAACTGCTGGCCGCAGGGGGCGGCGATCGCGACGAGGTGTCGCGGCACGTGGCCGCGCTGGCGTCGATCGTCCGAGACGTCGCGGCGATCGCATCGAAGGCTGACGATCACGTGCTCGCCAATCCCGATCTTCGACCCGAGCTCGATGCGTTGCATCATACGTTTGGACCCGACCGCGCGTTGAGCGCCTTTGCCGCCGTGGACCGGGCGCTGGACGCTCTGGCGCGAAACGCGAGCCCGAAGATCGTGGCCGACTGGCTTGCGATGAATCTGTAAGAGAGTGTCGATGTCGCATCAGGTCAGCGTTCGATTCACGCCGATGGGCCGGAATGTCTCGTTCCTGCTGCCCGACCTGATCGTCGACGATCCGGCGGCGGCATCGGCGTCCGCCTTTGGTCCCGGTGAACAGGTCGTCGTCGATACACCCGAGGGACCGGCGCTCGGAACCGTGCGCGCGACGCCAAGCGAGCTGGCGGCGAGGCGGCCGGCCGACGAGTCGCACGCGGTCGTGCGCCGCGCGTCGCACGACGACGTGATCGCGCGGCTGAAGCAGGAGCAGCGGGAGCAGGAGGCGCGCCGCGTCGCGCAGCTGAAAATTCGCGAGCGCGGACTCGCGATGAAGCTGACGAGAGTCGAATGCCTGTTCGACAATTCGCGGCTGATTTTCTACTACACGTCCGAATCGCGCGTCGATTTCCGCGAGCTTGTACGCGACCTGGCGGCGCATTTTCACATGCGCATCGAGATGCGGCAGATCGGCGTGCGCGACGAGGCGCGGATGCTCGGAGGCTACGGATCCTGCGGCCGTCCACTCTGCTGCACGACGTGGCTCAAGACGTTCGAGCCCGTGTCGATCAAGATGGCGAAGCAGCAGCAGCTCAGCCTGAACCCGTCGAGGCTGTCGGGCCAGTGCGGACGGCTGAAATGCTGCCTCCGCTACGAGCTGCCCAACGGCAACGGCGTCAAGCATGCGGGATGCGCGGATCACGGAGACTGCACCAATCCGACCGGCTGCGGCCACGGCAACTGCGGTTCGTGCACGACGTGCCATCCATAAAGCCCGCGATCGGTATCACGGTGGGCGATCCCGCCGGGATCGGACCCGAGATCGCGTGCAAGGCGGCGGCGGATCCGCGCGTGCTCGACATCTGCACGCCGGTGCTCTACGGTCCGCATGACGCCGACGACCTCGCGAGCTTTCCGCCTGGACACCTGTCGGCGGCCGCCGGGCGCGCCGCCTACGAGGCGATCGTGCAGTCGGTCACCGATGCGACCCGCGGAACGATCGACGCGATCGCGACGGCGCCGCTGAATAAGGAAGCGCTGGCGCTTGCGGGCCTGCCGTGGAAAGGGCACACGGACCTTCTCGCCCACCTCACGGGCGCGCCGCGAGTCGCCATGATGTTCGACAGCGATCCGCTGCGTGTCGTACTCGCGACGGTGCACGTGCCGCTTGCCGAGGTTCCTGCGCTCGTGACTCGTGAGCTCGTCGACGGCGTCATCGCCCTGACGGCCCGGGAGCTTCCGCGCTTCGGTGTCGCACGGCCGCGCGTCGCGATCGCGGGCCTGAATCCGCACGCGGGGGAGCACGGCGTCATTGGCCGCGAAGACGACGAGATCTTGCGGCCCGCTGTCGCGGCTGCGCGGGCGGCAGGGATCGACGCCTCAGGACCGTGGCCCGCCGACACCGTGTTTCATCGCGCGACGAAAGGGGAGTTCGACGTCGTGATCGCCTGTTATCACGATCAGGGGCTCATCCCGGTCAAGCTGCTCGCGTTTGGCCGCGCGGTGAACGTCACGCTGGGTCTCCCGATCGTCCGGACGTCGGTCGATCACGGCACGGCGTTCGACATCGCCGGCCGCGGCGTGGCGGATCACTCGAGTCTGGTGGAAGCCGTGAGAGTGGCGGCGAGACTCTGCCGCACGCACGTGAGAAAATGCTGATCGCGTGACCGCGAAACCGGCCAAAACAGAGCGTGAGCTCGCCCAGAAGATTGTCGCGGAGAACCGCAAAGCGCACCACGACTACCACCTGCTCGAGACCTTCGAGGCGGGCATCGCGCTCGTGGGCACCGAGGTGAAGTCGATCCGCGAGGGGGGCGCGAACTTGCGCGACAGCTACGCCCGCGTCGAAGGCGGCGAAGTGTGGATCTACAACGTCCACATCAGCGCCTATCGCAACCGCGGCTACAGCGATCATGAGCCGACGCGCCGGCGCAAGCTGCTGCTGCACAGGCAGGAAATCCGGAAACTGGTCGGCAAGACGACCGAGCGCGGCATGACGATCGTGCCCGTGCGCCTGTACTTCAAGAACGGCCGAGTGAAGGTGGCGATCAGCCTCGCGAAGGGCAAGAAGGCGCACGACAAACGCGAGACGATCAAGCGACGTGAAACCGAGCGGGAAACGCGCGCTGCGATCAAGGAAAAACGATAGACTAGTCGCTCATGAGTCGAAATCGAGCCGTCCTTGCGGCCGTCGTGATCATCGTCATTGCCGTCGGCGGCTGGTGGCTGTTCCACCGCGGGGGCGCCCAGCGTATCGATCTCTTGACGCAGTACGATCAGGCGCAGAAAGACGGATCTCCGTGGAGTCTCACGGACGCCACGCTGGCTGGCGAGATGAAACACGCGATCGCGGCCCCGCCGGCCGGCCGCATTCACTTCAAAGTCCGCGTGCCCGACGACGGGTGGCTGCGTGTGTCCCTCGGAATGCAGCCCGCGTCGTGGGACAAGGAAGGCGACGGCGTCTACTTTTTCGCCGGTATCTCCGACGGCCGCGCCTACGAGCAGCTGTTTACCCAGACGCTGAATCCGTACAAGAATAAAACCGAGCGGAAGTGGATTCCCGTGACCGTCGATTTATCGGCGTACGCGGGTGAAGACGTCGAGATTCTGCTGAACACGCGCGCGAGCCCGCCCACGCCGCCGGGCCAGAACGACACGCGCAACGATCTTCCGCTGTGGGGAGCGCCAGAGATTGTCCGACGCTGACCCGTCGTATTCCGTGTACTCCGTGTATTCCGTGGCCGTGTAATCCGTGGCGGCCGTCCCTCTTCTCGATCTCACAGCACAATATCGTCCGCTCCGCGACGAGCTGCTCGCCGCGATCGCTCGCGTCTGCGATAGTCAGCGTTTTATCGGCGGTCCCGAAGTCGAGGCGCTCGAGCGCGAGCTGGGGGTGTATGTCGGCGCGGCCGACGCGGTCGCGCTCTCGTCGGGCACCGACGCGCTCCTCGCGGCCTTGATGGCGCTGGGCGTCGGCGCCGGCGATGAAGTGATTACGCCGACCTTCTCGTTCTTCGCGACGGCGGGCACGGTCTCGCGGCTCGGCGCGCGTCCGGTGTTCGTCGACATCGATCCGGCGACGTACAACGTCGATCCCGGCGGCGTTCGCGCGGCGCTTACGTCGCGGACGCGCGCGATCGTCCCGGTGCACCTGTACGGGCAGTGCGCCGACATGGACGCGCTGCTCGCGATTGCCGATGCGGCGGGCGTTCCGATCGTCGAGGATGCGGCGCAGGCGATCGGCGCACGATTCAAGGGTCGCGCGGCCGGCGCCATGGGGCGCTGCGGGTGCTTCTCCTTTTTCCCGAGCAAGAACCTCGGCGCGTTCGGCGACGCGGGGCTGCTCACGACCACCGACGCCGCGTTCGCGCATGACGTGCGGCTCTTGCGCAACCACGGCGCCGAGCCAAAATACATCCACAAGCGGATCGGCGGCAATTTCCGGCTCGACGCGATTCAAGCGGCCGTCCTTCGCGTCAAGCTGCCGCATCTCGAGCGATGGAGCGCGATGCGGCGTGCGAACGCGGAGCGCTACGATGCGCTGTTCGAGGAGGCGGGCCTCGCAGGCTCAGTCGTGCGCCCGGTCCGGATGCCGGATCGGACGCATATTTTCAACCAGTACGTCGTCCGCGTCCCGCGCCGCGACGAGGTTCGTGCGGCTCTCGATCGCGCGGGGATCGGCACCGAAATCTACTATCCGCTGCCGTTTCACCTGCAGGAGTGCTTTGCGCCGCTGGGCTATCGTCGAGGCCAGTTTCCCCACGCCGAAGCCGCCGCCGCCGAAACGCTCGCGCTGCCGATCTATCCAGAGCTGACGGAGGCCCAGCAGCGCGAGGTCGTCTCGGCGCTCGGCGCCGCGATCGCGTGATGCGCGTGCTCGTCACAGGCGCGAGTGGTCTGCTGGGATCCACCGTCGCACGCGAGTTCGCGTCGGACGCCGTGGTCGAGTCCGTCACGCACCGCGATCTCGACATTACCGATCCGGCCGCCGTGTCGTCGGTCGTCGATCGCGTCTCCCCAGGGGTGATCGTCAACTGCGCCGCGTACAACGACGTCGATGCCGCCGAAGGGCACGCGCCGGACGCGATGGCCGTCAATGCCTTCGGCGTCCTCGCACTCGCGCGCGCCGCGCGCGCGGCCGGCGCGGTGTTCGTCCACTACAGTTCGGACTTCGTCTTCGACGGCGAGGCCGCGCGGCCGTACACAGAGGACGATCGTCCGCGCCCGCGGAGCGTCTATGCCGCGACCAAGCTCCTCGGCGAATGGTTCGCCGCCGAGGCGCCGCGTCATTACGTGCTGCGCGTGGAGAGTCTGTTCGGTCCGCCGGCGGACGCGGGCCGGCGGCGCGGCAGTCTTGGAACAATCGTCGACGGCATCCGCCGCGGCGACGTCGTGCCGGTGTTCGTCGATCGGACGGTCTCGCCCAGCTACACGGTCGACGTGGCGTCCGCGACACGGCGCGTGATCGAGGCGTCGCTGCCGCCGGGCGTGTATCACTGCGTGAACGATGGCGCGCCGAAGTGGAACGATGTGGCGGCGGAAGCCGCCCGACTACTGGGGCTCTCGCTGCAGATGCGCGAGCTCACCCTCGAAAGCGCCTCCCTTCCCGCGGCGCGCCCCCGCTATTGCGCGCTGTCTCCGTCACGCCTTGCCGCCTCCGGCATCCGGATGCCGACCTGGCAGGACGCGCTCGCCCGCTATCTCAATCCCTCATCCCTCATCCCTCATCGGTGAATCGCGAATCGCGAATCCCGAATCCCGCCCTATCGCAAATCCACACGCAGCTCGACACCCCGACGCCTGACGTCGGTGCTCCGCGGGTCAACGACGGCCGGCACGAACCAGGGCGTCACACGGATGTCGACGCGTTGCCCCGCGCGGATCCATGCGAGCAGTCCCGGCGAGAGCGGTACTGTTGCGTATTGCCAGTCCTTCGAGGCGAGCGTCACAACCGTGTGACGGCTATCGGAATCGATCGTCACGACGACCGGCCGCGCCGTCGTCGCCTCCGGTTGACGCAGGGCGAGTGTCATCGTCGTTGTGGCGCGACGTGCCAGCAAGACCGCTTGGTCGGCGGTCCATCGATACGCGGGTTCGCCGGGATCACGCTGCTGGTCGTAGACACCCCAGGAAACCAGCGGCAGCTCGGATAACGGAGGCACTGCGGCACCTGAATGGCAAGCTTCGCTCCTGCGCGCGACGTACGACTTGATCTCGTCCGGAACAACCCACCACGCGCTGATATTGTCGGCGGCGACCATTGGCGCGCACGGAAGGAAGTCCGCTCCGAGGTGCCGTGCCAGCAGGAGAAATGGTACGGTTGCCGCGAGGAGAAGAACTGCGCCCGCGCGCCGGGTCATCGGCCGCTCGATCCGCTCATACAGAGCTTGGGCGGCCCCTGCCAGAACAAGAACCGCGGCAAGCCCTAGCAGGTGATACTGCTCGCGCTTCGAGACAAGGACGAACGGGAGGTTGAACCAGAAGAACAGGACCAGCCCCGTCCCAACAACGAAACGGACGCTTCGTCCGGAGTAAGAAGCCGCGACTCCTACTCCGATGGTGAGCGCACTCACGGCGATGCCCCCAGCGAGGGGTTGCCAGGCCACGAGCGGCTCAGTACTGGGGAGCAGGAGCGATGTCAGGTTCCTGCAGAGAAGGAGGGCGATGCCCGCCCAGATGGTCCAAAGCACTCGGCGCCCGTGTCGCCATCTCGTTGTGACGAGGCCGCCAAGGAGCGCCGCGATGGCGATTGCGCTCGCCAGCGCCTGCCAGCGAGGCCGCGTCGGCCATAGCAGCAGCGTCTCCTGAATACCCTTGACGTAGTTGATCTCCGCCTGACCGATGCTCGGCCAGCCATAGCCGCCGAGACGCCCCAGGCGTTCGGCGCGTAATGCCATCAGCCCGGTGGCCACGAGCAGCGCGATAGCTGCGTGCGGTAGCCACCTGCGCAGAGAACGGCTGTCGTCGAGCCATGATCGAAGCAGCGTTAGCGAGACGATCGCGGGGAGCAGCATGACGCCGTCCTCCTTGATCAAGAACACCGCGATCGCCAGCAGGGCTATCGGCGTCCACCAGATCAACGTGCGGTCACGCACGACTTGCCAGACGAGGAGCGCTCCGAGCACGACGATGGATTCTGCGAGATGTATCTGGTTGGTCAACCAGCTGACCTGCGCGTATGGGAAAGCCGGGAACACGGCGTACAGCCAGACGCCGAACAACGCGAACGCCGCGCCGCTTCGTTCTCGCCGCAGGAACCAGCCGACGAGCACCGCACAGAGGACATGGCCGGCGATGCTGACGGCGTGCATGGCGGTCGCGTTCAGACCGAATAGCCAGAAGCGGCCGGCGTACAGATAGGCGGCGAGCGGGCGGTAGAAGGTTGGTTCGATGCCCGTTGGATCCCATGACCCGTACCACACGCGGTGCAGGTCGATGAGCGACCAAGGACGGACAAAGCCGTAATCATCGTAGTACAGCCCGATTCGAAGCTGGCCGGCGTACACCGCGAGGACGCCTGCGAGCGCGACGAGCACGGCCCGCGCAGTGAAGACGGCCGCGGATCGCCTTCCAGCCCTCATTGGCTGGCGAGGACGAGCGGCCTACCCCAGACGCCATGGATGGGGGCGGCGGACGGACCCGACGCTGGGCGCGTATTCAACACGAGATCGACCGTCAGGCCGGCGTACTCCTCGAGGCTGACATTCGCGTCTTGCCATCGGCGTTCGGAAGGCTGACCGTACGGCATGATCGTCACAGATCTCAGAGTCTGGTACGCGTGGCCGTCGGAGATGCCGATGAGGAAGAGGACGCCGCCGGCCGGCTGCGTTCTCACCTCCGGCACGAGCCCAAGCGCAACCTGGAACCGGGCGTGACTCGGCACCGTCACGTGGACTGTCAATCGTGTGCTGCCGTCAGTTTCGATCGATCGCTTCGTCTCGCCGCCCAGCGTGATATCGCCAACGTGGAACGACTTCTCAGACGGCTGGCGTCGGGCGAGGGCGGAACTCGCGGCGAGGTCGAGAATGGTCGTTTCGGGTCTTCTCGGGGTGAGCAACAAGACGCTGACGCCGATCGCGATCGCGCCGCCGAGCAAATACCACCCGCGTCTGCGCACGGACCGAGCAGTGTCCCCCTGCGACGCATTTCGACCCGGCGAACCCGAGGCGAACGGCTTCATCGAAGCGTCATCGGAGCATGGCGCATAGGATGAGGGATTCGCCCCTTATACCGTCTCCTCCACGAGATCGGCCACGCGCCGGGCGATGGCCAGCGACGCCGTGAGCCCAGGCGAGTCGATGCCGGCGGCATGGACGAGGCGCGGCACGACGGCGTCGCGTTCGATCAGGAAGTCGGCGAATGATTCCGTCGGCGGATGCAGCTTCGCGCGGATGCCGCTTCCACCCAGCCGCACGTCGTCCCGGCCGATCGAGGGCAGCAGCGGTTTCGTCGAGTCGAGGAAGAACTCGAGCGGCAGGCGGTCGCGCTCGTAATCCCGTTTGTCGTCCTGATAGCGGATCGTCGGGCCGAGCATGATCGGGCCGCCGATGACCGGCGTCAGGTGGACGCCGAGACCGTGGCCGGACGCGTGCGGCAGGGGGTACACCGGCCGCGAGATGGTCCCGGTCCACCGCGATAGCAGCTCGGCGTATTCGCCGCGGCATGGGTAGATCCGGTACGCGTCCCGTCCGAAGAGGTGTGAGACCTCGTCGGCGAACAGCCCGGCGGCGTTGACGACGCAGGCGGCGCGGATCGCTTCGCGCCCGGTGCGGAGCTGCACCGCATCGTCTCGGGCCTCGGCGGCGGCAAGACGCGTCGAGTAGAGCAGCGCCACGTCGCACTCACGGCAGTGACGTTCGAGCATCCGGATGTACGTCTCGGCTTCGAGGATGCCCGTAGATGGCGAATACATCGCGGTGTGCGCGTGCACCAGGGGCTCGAGGCGGCGAACGGCAGCCGCGTCGACGATCTCGATGTCGCGTACGCCGTTGCGGCGCGCGCGCTCGGCGAGCGCGAGGAGGGCGGGCGATTCGTCCGGACTCGCCGCGATGATCAGCTTCCCCGTGCGGCGATGCGGCACGCCGTATTGCTCGCAAAACGCATACAAACGTTCCCGTCCCTCGATCGCCAGCGTGGTCTTGAGCGAATCGGCCGGGTGATACAGGCCGGCGTGGATGACGCCGCTGTTGTGGGTGCTCGCCTCCATCCCCGGCCGCGGGTGGGCTTCGATCACGCAGACGGATCGTCCGCGAATCGCGATCTCCCGCGCCGACGCGAGGCCTACGACGCCAGCGCCGATCACGGCGACGTCGATGTCGGTGGAGGGCGTGGACATCAGTGCCTGCGCCGGTAGAGTGTGAAATCCTCGATGCGGGTCTCGAACGCGTACTTCAAGAGCAGCGGCTTCAGTTGCCGGGCGTCAACCAGCTCGTTCGCCACCTGCGCCATGGGCGACGTCAGCGGCAGCCGCTCGAAGATCAGATATGCCGGCGCCGCGTCGGCGAGCTCGTCGATCACCGCCGGCAGACGGAACTCGGGATCGCCGAAATCCGAATCGACGAAGAAGTTGACGCGCAGAAACCGCTGCGCCGTCAGGCGGTCGCTCGAGAAATAGACACCCGCGCCGCTGATCCCGAACAGGAAGATCCGATCGTCGTAGTTCGTATGTGCGCGGACGTAGTCGGCGAGCTGGGCGTTCGCGCGCGCCGAATAGCCGCCGTCATTGCCGTACCCGCCGAAATGGTCCAGATACGCGTCGCGGCTCATCGCTCCTCTTAGCGCGTCGACGTTCAGCCGCGTCGATTCGATGACGCGGGTCGCATATCCGTGACGCACGAGCACGGCAAGCATGACCGCGCCGGTCGCCGACGCCATCCACCGGCGACTCCTGAATGCGGGCGCCCACGCTGCAAACATCCAGGCCGCCATCAGCGCCAGCGGCGGCAGCGGGTTCATGAAGTAGCTGTTGAACAGCCTGGCGCCATTGACCGCCATCATCAGCGCGGCGGCGGCGCCCCAGAGCGCCGCGAGCCCAGCCAGAGGTGCGAGCGTGCGGCGGCGGCCGAGTTCGACGACCGCGATGGCGGCGCCGACCGAGCCTGCGAACCAAAGGGGCTGCGTCTTGATGCGAAGCCAAATCGCCTTCGAGACCTCGACGGCATACGCACCCGGACTGAATCCCTTGCCGACGTAATAGCGATTGAAGTCGATGACCGCGACCTTGGCGTCGTGCAGCAGATGGAGACGCCAGAGCCACGCGAACGCTGCGATTGGAACGATCGCGCTCGCGGCGATCGCCACGACCACGATCGCCGCGTATGCCGGGCGCGCCGACGAGGCGCGCCGATACAGATATAGCCACAGAAGGAGCGCCGGAAAATAGAGGCCCGCATTCGGCTTGAAGATCACCGCGGCGCCAGCCGCGAGCCCGAGCCCCGCCGCGGCTGCCATCGAATCGTGCTCGCGCACCTGCACCGCGCACCAGGCGCTGAACGCCACGCAGACGGCGATGAACGTCTCGCAGACACTGCGTTCAAGGAATCCATCATGGCCGTACAGCCACGCAGGCATCGTGAGCGCCGCGTACAGCGCGGCAGCCAGACTGCCGGCAACCGGACCGTTGAGACGGCCCGCGATGGCGAACAAAAGAATGGTCGTTGCCGCAGAGGCCAGAATGTCGAGCCACGCGACCGTCGACGCGTGCCAGCCGAGCAGATGAAAGCCGGCGACGTAGGTCCAGTAAATGCCGGGCGGGCGCTGTTCCCACACGTCGTGATAGAGCCGCTGGCCGCGCGCCATGCCGCGCGCCGCCGACGCCCAGAGGCTTTGATCGATCCCGAGCGGTTCCGCGATGCTCGGAATGCGGAGCAGCAGCGCCGCCGCCGCGATGAGTGTGAGACCGACCACGAGCGTCACGCGCCATCGCGCCGCCGCAGGTGCTGGGGTTGTCACGAAATCCAGTATTATCGCACGTCAGTATGAGCGAAGGCCGCGCGCCGACGGGAGTGTTCGTGCATCCGCAGGCGATTTGCGAGAGCGCGGATATCGGCGAGGGCACGCGCGTCTGGGCGTTCACGCACGTGTTGCCGCGCGCTCGCGTCGGCCGCGACTGCAACGTCTGCGATCACGTCTTCATTGAAAACGACGTCATCGTCGGCGACCGTGTGACGATCAAGAGCGGCGTGCAGCTCTGGGACGGGTTGCGCGTGGCCGATGATGTCTTCATCGGTCCGAATGCGACGTTTTCGAACGACAAGTATCCCCGCAGCAAGCAATACCAGTCGAAAGTGCTCCACACCTGGATCGAGCGAGGGGCCTCGATCGGCGGCGGGGCATCCGTGCTGCCCGGCCTGCACATCGGCAGCCGGTCGATGGTGGGCGCCGGCGCCGTGGTGACGCAGGACGTTCCCGCGCGCGCCATCGTGTTCGGGAATCCGGCGCGAATTGTCGGCTACGTCGATGCGACGCGCCACGCGGGGAACGCGTCTCCGTCCGCCGTCGTGGAAGGCGGCGCATCGCCGAGCGCCGTGCGCGGCGTCACCGTCCATCACATGCGTCTCGCGGTCGATTTGCGGGGTTCGTTGTCCGCGGGCGAGTTTCCCGCGCAGCTTCCATTCAGGCCGGCGCGGTACTTCCTCGTCTACGACGTGCCTGGGAAGGACGTGCGCGGCGAGCATGCGCACCGCGCGTGTCATCAGTTCCTGGTCTGCGCCAGGGGATCGTTGAGCGTCGTCGTGGACGATGGGATGCGCACGGAAGAAATCGTGCTGGATCGCCCTGACCTTGGACTGCACGTCCCGCCGATGATCTGGGCCGTGCAGTACAAGTACTCGTCCGACGCGCTGCTGATGGTGCTCGCGTCCGATCCGTACGATCCCGCCGATTACATCCGCGATTACGACGATTTCCTGTCCGCCGTCCGCGCCGCGCCGTCGTAGCGCGTGCGCGCTCGCTCGATGTAGTTCGGACGCCGGCGCGCGTTCTGGAGCGACAGCCACACGTACTCGCCCACGATCCCGAACCCGAGCGCGGTCAGACCGCCGAAGAACATGAGCGCGAGCATCAGAGGCGTGTAGCCGAGCACCGGAATGCGTCCGAGCGCCCACATGACGAAGACGGCGATCGCCGCCGCGATTGCGAAGATCGTGCCCCCGCCGCCGAGGAGCATCAGCGCGCGGATCGGCAGGTCGGTAAAACTGAAGACGCTGTCGATCGCGTAGCGCAGCTTGCGCGCGGTGGTCCATCCGCTGCGCCCCTCTAGCCGAGGGCGCCGTTCGTAGGGCACGAAGGCGCGGCGGAAACCCAGCCAGAGCACTAGCGCGACCAGGTTGGTGTTCGGTTCGGTCAGCTCGATCAAGCGGTCGCGGACGGTGCTCGTGCACGCGAATACGTCGACCCCGCCGCGAGGCATGTCGCGCACCACGAAGCGCCGGTAGAGGCGCCAGAAGATGTCGGATGGCCACCGCGACCACCACGGGTCGGCGCGGCCCGTTCGGATCCCCAGCGCGACGTCGATCGAGCCCGAACGGAGCAGCCGATCGAACTCCACGATGAGATCGGGCGGCTCCTGGAGGTCGGCGGCCATCACCGCGATCCGCTCGCCGCGTGCGAACTGCATACCGGTGCGGATCGCGGCGAACGAGCCGAAGTTTCGGGAGTGCTCGATGATCCGGGCC
>JBOGIZ010000095.1:0-4013 GCA_050747805.1 Vicinamibacterales bacterium
GGGGTGCGGAGTGCGGGGTGCGGGGGCGCGGAGTGCGGGGTGCGGGGGCGCGGAGTGCGGGGTGCGGGGGCGCGGAGGGCGGCGTCTAACTGTCCCGTAAGACGACGGCGGGGTCGAGGCGTGACGCGTGGCGCGCTGGAGCCCAGGCGGCGATGGCGGCGGTTGCGGAAAGCACGATGAGGCCGGCGGCGAAGGCGAACGCGTCGTGCGCGTGCACGCCATAGAGAAGCGACGCGATCGTGCGCGCGAGCCAGAAGCTGCCGATCGAGCCCGCGCAGAGTCCCGCCGCGCTGAGCGCGCCGAATCGCCGCAGCACCAGACGGCGGACGTTGCCCCGATCGGCGCCGAGTGCCATCCTGATGCCGATCTCGCGGCGCCGCCGGCGGACGCTGTACGCCGTCACGCCGTACAATCCCACCGCCGCGAGCACCAGTCCGAGCACGCCGAAGAACCCCGCGATCATCGCGAGGAGACGTTCGCGGATGTAGAAGTAGTCCAGCTGCGCGTCCAGATGCTGGAACGTCAGCGAACCCTCCGGGTCCACTCGTTCGATCGCGGCCGCCGCGCCCGATTCGATGTCTTGTCGCGGGATGCCGGCAGCTCCGCGCAGGCTGATGCTGATTGTCGGAAGAAACCCCATTGTGCGCGCATCGAGCACCTGCCACAGCGGCTTGTACAGCACCGGTTCGAGCGGCGCGCGGACCGACGTGAAGGCCGCGTCCTCGACCATGCCCACGATTGAGAGAGAGGTGCGTCCGCCGCCTCGCGTTTTCTCGACAATCGTCCGTCCCACGGGATCCCCGCCCTCGCCGAAGAATCGCCGCGCGAAGGCGCGGTTCACGATCGCGACCGCCGGCGCGCCGCGCGTGTCGCGGCCGTCGAAATCGCGCCCATCGAGCAGCCGAGTGCCATAGACCTGAAACCATCCCGGCCCAACCGGCGTGGAGAGAAGCCGCGCCGAGCGCGCGGCCGCGCCAGGCATCTCCAGATCGGCCATCATGCGGACACCGGACGGTCCGACCGGCGTCGCGAGCGACAGCGCTGCGGCGCTGACGCCAGGCGCCGAAGCCGCCGCGTCTCTCAGCCGGCCGAAGAACGCGAGGCGCGCCTCTGGATCCGCCGGCGTTCGCCGCAGGTCCACGACCGCAATCGTCACGCCGTGACGGTCGAATCCCAGGTCGCGGTAAGCCAGCGCCGTGAAGGAGCGGACGAATAGCCCCGACGCGACGATGAGAATCGTCGACAGCGCGAGCTGCGCCACGACGAGGATGTCACCGGAGCGGAATCGCGCGGCGACTGTTGTCGGCGATCTGATCGCGCGCGCGGCGGGCACTCGCGCCGTGGCGATCGATGGCGCGGCGCCGAACAGCACCGCGGCCGCCATCGCTGCGACGGCCGCGGCGGCCAACACACGCACGTCAGGCGTCAGATCCAGCACCGTGGTCCCAGCCCACGTATTCAGCTGCCGCACGAGGAGCGGGCCGGTCCACAGCGCAAACGCGAATCCGAGCGCCGAGCCGGCGATCGAGACGATCGCGCTCTCGATCGCGAGCTGGCGCGCCACGCGCGCGCCCGATGCGCCGAGCGCACGCCTGACGGCGAACTCGTACTGCCTCGCGGCGGAGCGTCCGAGCATCAGCATCGCGACATTCGCGCAGGCGATCAGCGCGACCGCGAGCGCCGCCGCGAGGAGCAGTCGCAGCGCCGGCAGGTACCGATCCCGCAGCGGCGAGGTGCCACCCGGCGCGGGCTGCGCAGTCCAGGGTTCCCGCAGATAGGCCTCGCGATCCTCTCCCCGCGCGGACCGCGGCATCGTCTGGTCGCGAATATCCGACTGCGCGGCGCGCCACGCGCTCGTGAGCGCCGCCGCTTCCTGGCGGTCGCCGAGGCGCCCCATGATCTGCACGTACGGCGCGAATCGCCGACCGAGCAGCGCCTGGGTCGCCAGCGGCAGCAGCACGTCGAACGAGTGGCCGACATCCACGCCGAAAAATCCCGCGGGCGCGACGCCGATGATGCGATACGGCGTGCGTTCGATCGTCAACATCGATCCGACCGCGTGTGGCGACGCCGCAAAACGACTGCGCCAGAATGCGTCGCTGATGACCGCGACCGCGCCGTCAGGACCTCCCGTCGGACGGTCGTCCTCGGTGCCGAACAGACGCCCCGCCTGCGGCTGGATGCCGAGCACGCCGAACATGTCGCCGCTCGCCCAGATCGCGTCCGCGAACTGGCTGACGCCGCCGTTGGCCAGATCGACGCGATCGGACGTCCAGGCGAAACATCGCGCGAACGCCGGGCGCTCGCGAGCGGCCTCCCAGACCGACTGTTCCAGATCCAGATCCTCGCCGGTCGTGCCCGACACCGCCGCCACGAGCGTCTGCGGGTTCGGAACTGGCAACGCTTTGAACAGCAGGCTGTCGAGCAGCAGGAAAATCGCGGTAGTGGCACCAAGCCCCAGCGCCAGCGAGAACACGGCGCACGCTGTGACGAGAGGCGTCGAACGCAAGGCTCGAACGGCGTCGCGGACTTCACGCATACGGCCGCCATTGTAGCGTGCACCCTCAGCGTTTCTTGAACCTCTCGCCGCGGATCGACACGTTCGCGAACGGTATGCTGTGCGCCGTCGCCGGGCCAGAGGGATTGTAGTAACGCTTCAGGGAGATCAGGCGGCAGTTATAGAAGAAAGCGCCGAGCCCTGGATGGTTCGGCAACGCGGTCGCCTCCCAACCCGTTCCGTTGGCCGTGACGGTATACGTGTAATTCGGATCCGTCGCGGGATCGTGTGTCAGGTGTCCGATGTTCCAGCCAGGATTCTGGACGCCCTTGACGAGGTCCGCCATCGAGCAGACCCGATGGAGATGATGGGAACAATCATCCTCGAGATCGCTAATGGCTTCGAGGAACATCACCGCGATCTTCTCCTCGGGCTTGAGCGCGATCGGTTTGTCGTCCTCGTCCCTGATCTCGACCGCGGCATGCGCGGTAATCGGTCCAGACACGATGGCCGGGTATTTGGAGTCCGGCCCGTCGTGCTGGGCGGCCGCGGGAATCGCGAAGACAACCGTCAGGATGGTGCAGATGAATGACGAGCGACTCAGCATGGCGAAGCGGACCTCCTTGGGGCGGACCTATTGAGAGCAGTTCGGTTTCTTCAATTCGACGCGCCGATTCTTCGCGCGATTCTCGTCGGTGGTATTCGGCACCACCGGCAGGGTATCGCCGTAGCCGTGCGTGGTGAGCCGCGACCCACCGACGCCGTGCGCCACGAGCCACGCCTTGACGGCATCCGCACGACCGGCAGAAAGCGTCGCGTTGTAGGCGGCGGTCCCGACGTTGTCGGTATGGCCGCCGATCTCGACGCTCAAGGATGGATCCGCCTGGAAGAGCGCGAGGACCTGCTGCAGCGCAGGCTCGGCGTCCTTGCGGATCGTCGTCTTGTTGAAGTCGAAGTTGATGCCGTAGAGCGCGACCTTGCAGCTCTTCGCCAGCTCCGCACGCAGCAGATCGCGCGTCTCGGCGTTGCGGAGCGACACGATCGCCTGCGCGGTCTGACCGCCCGGTCCCGCGCCTTTCACGGTGACCGCGTATTTCCCCGGCTTCGCGGTCGCCGGGATGTTGATCGCGACCGTCAACGGCTCCGCGCCGAGCGGCGGCACGTTCAGCGCGGCCGGAGAGAGCGTCGCGGGGAAATCACCGCCGGCCGTCAACGTCACGTGTCCCTGCCAGCCGTTGTTCGAGAGCGCCTGCAGCGGCACGTTGATCGTCTGCGCCTTGCCCGGTTCGAACGTGCGCTCGGCGTCGGGCGCGAGGATCAGTCCGCTGTTCACGCGGTGATTGCAGGGCAGATCGCCGGGAACGGCCTGAAGGTATTCGAGGCGGCGGAGCGCCTCATGCTGAGGGATGCCCGAGTCGTCCTTGTCGAGGCCGTCGTACACGATCAGTCCCTTTCCATAGATCGCATACGTCTGCATGAAGCCGTCGACGCCCTCGCCGTTGATGCCGAACAGATG
>JBOGIZ010000096.1:0-12273 GCA_050747805.1 Vicinamibacterales bacterium
CCCCCGCACCGCTCGTGGTGCTGCGCCGGGCCGGACGGCGTCAGCTTGTCATCGTCCCGCGCGCGGAGCGGTGACGCACGCGGTGGCGGCTGAGCTACTCCTGCCTGAGCGCCACAACGGGATCGACGCGGCTCGCACGGCTGGCGGGAAACAGGCTGGCAGCAAGACCGACCGATAGCAGCACCGTCAGCGCGCCTGCCACCGTCGCCGGATCATTCGGGGACAAGCCAAAGAGGAGCGATCCAGCTACGCGCGACACCATCCACGCCGTCGGAAGACCGAGCGCCACGCCGATCGCGAGCATCCAAACGGCGTCGCGCAGCACAACCGACAGGACCTCCGGCCGCGTTGCGCCCAGCGCGATGCGGATGCCGATTTCGTTCGTGCGTCGCGCGACAGCGTAGGAGAGGATGCCGTAGAGTCCGACGGCAGCGAGCAAAAGCGCGAGCAGGCCGAAGGTTGTGCCGAGGACGGCCATCACGCGCTCACGAACGAGGCCGCCTTCAATCTGTTCCTGCATTGTGCGCATCTGGAGAGGGACGAACGGCGGGAGCTTTGGTTGTACTTGCCGCCGGATCGCCGCCGCCACCGGCGCGAGCATGCCGGGCGCGTACACTTCCATCGTCACGTCGAAATCACCAAGCTGCGCATACGGTGCATACACCGTCGGCGGCGGTGCATCGCGCAGATGCTCATACACGGCATTCTTGACGACGCCTACGACCTGCGCGTTCTTCGACGAGAGCGGACCGAAGCCAATGACCGACACCCGCCGCATCAGTGGATCACCGGGCCCCATGTACCGCTTTGCGAACGCCTCGTTGACGATGACGACAGGCGGGGCGGACTCGTTGTCGTCCGGCGTGAACTCTCGTCCGCGGAGTACCGGCGTCCCTAGCGTAGCGAAGTAGTGCGGCGCCACGATGTGGACGTCACTTTCGGTGCCGTTGGAGCCTTCGATGGGCTCGCCGTCGACAGAAATGTCCAGCGAGATGCCGCCGCCAAGCAGCGGAGGCACCAGCGACAGGCTCGCCGACCGGACACCCGGTATCCGTTCCGTCTCGGCGACGATCGATTCGTTGAATCTCCGCAGCGCGGCGCGGTCGTGTCCAGCCCGCGTGGCGTCCACGCGGACGAGCAACACACCCTCAGACCGGAAACCCGGATCGAGCGTCCGCAGATTCTCGAGCGTCCGGACGAATAACCCCCCGCCAATGAGCAGGAGCAGCGAGAGCGCCACCTGTACGACGACCAGGACGCGGCCGACGCGCGCCCGCGGCGCGCGGCCAGCACCCGCGTTCAGCGCGCCCGACACGTTCGTACTCGCATCCGCTCCGCGAAAGGCCGGCGCCAGGCCGAACAGCAATGTCGTGGCCGCCGCAATCGCGATCGTGAACGCGAGCACCCGGCCGTCCGGCGAGAGATTCAACACGACGTCCTGTCCGCCCGTCGAGATCAGCCCGACGAGCAGTGGGCCCACGACGGCCGCGACGCCGATGCCGGCGGCTGTGCCGAGCGCCGCCAGGCACGCGCTTTCCGTGAGGAGTTGACGCACGATCCGTGCACGGCCGGCGCCAATCGCGAGGCGGACGGCGATCTCGCGCCGGCGGGCCACCGCGCGCGCGAGCAGGAGGTTGGCCACGTTCGCGCACGCGATGAGGAGTACGACGCCGACCATCGTCAACAGTAGATACAGCGGAGTGCGGTACTGAGCGCGGACCGAGCTCGTGCCCGTCGCACCTGATTCGATATCGAGCCTTTCGTCAAGCATCCTGCGCCTGATCGCCGCCGTCGTCGTCGGCATGAAGGCAGATGTGACCACGTCGGTCCACACCGCCGCCAGCCGTGCGCGAACCTGCTCGGCTGTCAGCCCGTTCACTGGTCGTGCGAGGACCTGAAGCCACCGTCCGCCCGGGCCGATCATCTCGGCCCGCTCCGGCTGCACCTGCGGCAGCACCCCGAGCGGCAGCGTGATATCGGCCGGCTCGCCGATCGTTGTTCCGCTGAATCCGGGCGGGCTGATACCGACGATCGTCACCGGCACACCGTCGACGAGCAGCGGCCGCCCGATCACATCGGGGCGTCGCGACAACCGCCGGGTCCAGTAGCTGTACGAGACGACGGCCACAGGCGCCGCGCCGCGCCGGTCGTCGTCAGATTCCAGCAGTCGTCCGGCGAAAGGCGTCAGCCCCAACGTCGTGTAGAAACCTCCGCTGACCCATGCGCCATTCGTCGCTTCGAACGCGTTCGATGGCCCTACTTGGAACCTGTCGCTGGTGAATCCGCTGACCCCGGCGAACAGTTCGCGATGTTCCGTCAACCGCTCCACCTGCGGATAGGTGAAGCTCGTGCCTGTTTCGCCGTTGCGCACGCGGAGGAGCTGCACGAGTGCCTGCGGATCGTGGACCGGCAGGGGCCGAAGCACCAGAGCATCGATCAGTCCGAAGATCGCCGCGTTGGCGCCGATGCCGATGGCGAGGGTCACGATCGCGGCGGTCGCGAACGCCGGCGCGCGCGCGAGTTGCCGGCACGCATACCGCAGATCCTGCCAGGTGGTCTCGACCAGCGCGAAGCGCCACACGTCGCGACCGCGCTCTGCGAGCACTGTCGGGTTGCCCAATTCACGTCGTGCCTGCTGGCGCGCTTCCTCGCGCGTGGCGCCGGCGTCCACCAATTCGTCGACCCGCGCATCGACATGCGCGCGCAGCTCCTCGGCCAGATCCCGATCGACGTTCAGCCGACCCCGCAGCCGTTTGATCAGATTCATGGCTCATCTATCGCGAGGACCAGCCGCACGCCCTCGAACATCTGCCCGAGGCGCTCGCGCTCGCCGGACAGATGCTTGAGGCCCTTTGGTGTGACCGCGTATATGCGCACACGCCGCCCGGTGCTCGACGTCGTCCACCGTGCCTTCACCCAGCTTTCTTTGAGCATGCGCTGCAAGGCGGGGTAGAGCGATCCTTCTTCGATCTGGAGCAAATCGCGCGAGGAGGCCTGAATGGCGCGCACGAGCGCATAGCCGTGCAGCGGCCGGCGCTTCAACGTCTGCAGGACCATCAGTTCGAGCGCACCCGGAAAGAGATCCTTGCGAGTGCCTTGCTTTGTACCCATTGTCGGTCTAGACCTAGATCAATACAGCCTGGACGCCCGGCCTGTCAAGCGGTCGTTACCGCGGCCGTCTTTTCAAGAAAGGCTCCAAACGACCGTGCCGCTTCAGCGGTCAAACTCCGCTCGCGCGTTGTGTGCGGACGGAGCAATGCCGTTTCGACAATCACGCGGCCTCCGCGGACCGTGCGCTTCCAGACTCCCGTCACTTGACCATCGATCACGATCGCGGGGTGAAAGATACCGTTGGAAGAAATCGCGCGCGTATGATCGTCGCGATTGAAGATGGCGCCGCGGTCGCGGTAGCTGATCACGAACTCGTCGAAAGCCGGCAGCAGGAAAACCGACGTCCTGTTCGCCGGTCGAAACGAAAAGGACGCGGGGAACCAGTACGTGTGGCCGCCCATCGTCTTGGAAGAGAATCGCTCCCGGATCATGTCCAATGCGCGTCGCGCGTCTGTCAGCGGCAATCCCGACCACCAGCTGAAATCGAGCAGCGTGGCCGGCGCGCGACTGGTGAAATAACGGTCGGCCAGCCGCGCCGCTGCTTCGCCGCGGTCGAATGCCGCGTTCCCCTTCACGCGCTCATCGAGCAACGCGTACGTCGGGTGTCCTGACCGTGTGGCGCCGCTGCACAGCAACGCCTCGAGTTCGGCATGAAAGAGAATGTGCGACAGCCGGTTGCCGTCGGTCCGGATGCGGGCCTTTCGCAAGGCCGTCGTGAGTTCATAGCGCCCGAGATGTTTCCCGCCGGTCAGCGCGTTGACAAGAAGGGTCTTGCTTTTCAAAAGCACCGCCGGTGTCAGCTCCAGTTCACGGAGCCGTCGGCCCATCGATGACCGGATGCGCGAAGCCGTCAGCGCCAGCATCCAGCGAATGTCTTCCGCGGAAACCCAGTGCCAGGTAGGCCGCAGAACATGCGTCCGGATGATCTCTCCCCGCGCAATCGCCTTCTCGACGGCAGCGTCCGTGGCATTCTGCATGCGCAGACCCATGGCCCACTTGGACATCGCGAAATCCTGCGCCTGGATCGCGCCCATCCACCGAGTCACGTCACCGGGCGTGCGGAAGTGGGGTGCCTCGATCCGCTGGCTGCGAAGACGCGCCTGGGCGAGGGAAGGATGTGCCATGGAGTCTTCATCCTCAAAACATGCCGAACCTCGCGTACCATGCGCGCACGCGCTCGAACATCAGAGGATCGGCCCGCGGCGCCAGGTGGCCGCCCGGATAAACGTACAGCTCGTGCGGCACGTTGCGCTCTTGAAGCAGCGCGGCGAAACGCTGGTCGTACTCGAGCGGGACGGTCTCGTCCGAGTCGCCGTGATGCAGCTGAAACGGGATGCGGATATGCGCGACATCCGACGCGCCCGGCGCCGCACCGGCGAAGAACCGATCGGGCCGCACACCGCCGCCGGTCGTCGATGCGACGCGAAAGTCGCTGGGATAGCGGCTCGCCGCCGCCGCCTCCAGATACGCGCCCATGCTGTGGCCGTGAAGGGCGACACGGGTCATGTCCACGTATCCGAGGCGCGCGAGCAGATCGTGCGCCATATGGGCGCGCTCGACGTTGGCGCGGCTCGCGCCGCGATCGCGCGCGTCGCCGGGCGATCCCATCGGCACCCCTGACGCGTGCGTATAGTTGACGGCGATGACGACCATGCTCCAGCCGCGCATCGTCTGTCCGACCATCCGCGCGATCATCGCGGCGCTGCCTTGCGCCCCGTGACTCAAGACGACCGCAGGGAACGGACCGTCGCCTTTCGGCTTCAGCAGCACGCCGGTCAGGTCGTACCTGACGCCGTCGACTTTCCCCTGAAACCTCCACGCGGCCCCTTCGGCCGACTCGGGATCCCCCGTGATCGTGAAGGTTCCGGGTGGCGCGGCCGCCTGCGCGCCCGGCGTCGCCGCGGCGAGCGGCAGCGTGGCAAACGTTGCCCACGCGAGCATCACGCCGGCGAGCGCATACGACAGCCGCCGCCACATGCCGACAGCCGTTCTCGTCATCCGGCGAATGCTACTTCAACTGGGCCCCGTCGAGATTCCAGCCACGGCGTCGTCGCAGCTCGGACGCATGAGCGATGTGATGTCGGCCGTGCCAGGCGCAGAGATCGGTCAAAGCCTCGACTGAAACGACGCCCCAATCCGGATGCGACATCGTCCGCGCGAACTGCTCCGGCGTCAGCGTGTTCAGCAGATGGACGAACCGCGCGTGGACGGCGTCGAGGATCGCCAGCGAGCCGTCGATCGGCAGCGACGTCGCGTCGGGAAGCGCGGCCCACGACTGTTCGTCCCACGTCTTGACCGGCGGATTGTCTTCCGTCAGCGCGATCTTCGCGCGCGTGTAGAGGACCATGTGCGCGTCGGCGAGATGATGGACCAGCTGACGCACGGTCCACCCGCCTGGACGATAGGGCGTATCGAGCTGCGCGTCGGTCAGACCGGAGCCGACCCGGCGGAGATTCGCCGGGGCAGCCTCGATCGCCGCGATGGCGGCCGCTCGCGATGTTTCGGAATACGATCGAGGCCACACGTGCGGCCCGATCGGGTAACGGAGGTCGGGTTCGCTGGAGGTCGTCATTTGCTTTCCTTTACCACGCGTCCGTTGAGCGGTTGCGCCGGTCGGATATCGTGCGGATAGCGCTTCGCAAACGCGGCGATCTGGTCCGGCGAAATCTCCACCGGCGTCTTCAGCACGAACCACGTCACACCCTCGGTGCACGGTGGCGCCGTCAGCGAGCCGTCATACGTGTAGTACGACAGATCGCGGGGCAGGAGGCGCGCGGGATCGATCTCGACGCCAGGGATGTTTTCTTCGCCACCCTTGGCTGTCGGCATGTGGTCCCAAAGCTGTTGGACGGTCGCGTTCGGGCGCCCCGCCTTCAGCAATACGGCGACTCCAGCGACCTTTCCGTTGGCCGCGACGTGCATCAAGTGCAGCACCATGTCGTATCGCACGCCGTGCACGAGCTCTTCGCTGGGACGATGAAAATGGAATTGCGTGAGCGCGTAGCGGGTGTCGCCCACGATCATCATGTCCATCGCGTCGCTGCGCTGCGCGGCGTCGTAGTTCACTCGGATCGTGTAGCCGTTGTCGATCAGGTGCTCGAGCGGACCGGCGCGGTACTCGAACCGGATCGCCGGCAGGCTTGTTCTCACTGACGACCGGATGTCGATGGGCGACTGTTCACGTCCGCCGCAGGCAGCGTAGTCAGGATCGAGACGGCTCCAGTGTTGGGGTCCCTCGGGTCCGCTGTAGCTCCAGTGTGTCTTCCATTGAGCGCTGAGGTTGGCGGCGCACACCGCCGCGACCGTCACAACCAGCGCGATCCAGGACTTTCGCCACATGCGCGCCTCCTCGATCGCGAACAATACCGCGGCGCGCACGGAGACACTTCGTTCGCCAGCGAAGTATCTCTGTCTGTCGTCGGGGAGTGGGCCGCGGCATCGCGTTTGGTCAGGTACTGACGCCGGATTGGCTCGACCGCACGAACGCCGCGGAAGCGTTTTACGCCGCCTGGCGGGATGCGTACGATCCTGGCAAACCGATCTGGCTCACCGAAACAGCCGAAGCCGCATGCGGCGTGATGCGCTTGCCGCCGCACAGCAGCACGTTTCTGACCATGCCTTCCGCGCACAACTCGAGCTGCCAAGCCGCAGACAGAGACGCTCGCCGTTAGGCGTTGCTCCGCTTTTCAGAACACGGAGTACGTGAAGGACACCGCGACGGCGTAGCTGAGGCGCGCCGTGGTCGGCGGCAGATCGCGAATCGCGCCGGTCGAGCGGATCGTGGGATCGGGATGAAACATCGGACCGCCGACGGTGATCAGCTGCCACTTGCGCCCGTTCGGGGCGAGATGGATCGATGGTCCGATCAGCAGCCGCGATCCGCCTTCGGCTTCCTCGGGATTCCAGAAGCCTTCGAGATCCTCTCCGACACCTTCGGCGCCAAACGACAGGCCTCGGCCGATGTCGCGCGCCCATCCTCCCGAGACCTCGAGATCGACCGCGTCGCGACCCGGCGCGCTCGCGTGTTCGAGCAGAAGATTCGCGTTGGTTCGCGTCGCCGTCGTGTCGTGCGCGGCGGTGACATGCGCGAGCAGCACATTGGTGCCGTCGATCTCGCGGCGGACCCCGCCGCCCGCGGCGATCGCAACGGGAGCGCCCGCGGTCGTCAGCGAATAGAGGACATCCCCTTCCTGCCAGCTCTGATACGTCGCGCCAGGCTGGGTGGAAATTCCGACGCGGCCGATGAACGTGAAACGCCCATCGGTCGCCTGAATGCTCACGCGCTGCTCGGGACCGGTCGTCTGGTCAGACCGAAACGTCGACTCGCCGGCGCCCAGATCGAAGTCGACGCGCAGCTCGGGGTGCGACGTTGGCGCGACGACGGGCGAGATCGAGAACACGAAGGGGCGATCCTGCGCCGTGGCGGGCGCCGCCACGGCGGTCGCCACCGACAGAAGGATCAACACCCTCCGCAATTCGAGACCCATGCCTATCGCTCCGGATGCAGGTTCTGCTTGAAGAACTCGTCCACGCGGCGCCACGCGTCGCGCACGACGAAGCTCCGGTCGAAATAGTGGAACTCGCCCGGATACATCATGAACGTCGTCAAATCGCCTTTGCCCGCCTTGAGCAGCGAGTCGATGAGGAGCGCGGACTCGATGAACGGCACGTTCACATCCGCGGTGCCGGCCAGCACGAGCAACGGGTGCTCGATCTTGTCGACGTGCGCCATCGGATCCGCCTGGTTGTAGACGTCGGGATGCTCCTCCGGCGTGCCGATGCGGCTCGTTGTCCAGCCGCCGTGGTACGGATCTTCGTAATAGAGGTGATAGTCGGTGACGCCCGCCACGTCAACGGCCGCGCGGAACCATGTCGGCTGCTGCGTGACGGCGAGCAGCGTGAAGAATCCGCCGTAGCTCAAGCCCCAGACCCCGACGCGGCTCTGGTCGACGTATTTGAGCGTCTTCAAGTACTGATACGCCATCCGCGCGTCGGTGGCGTCCTTGCCGCCGACGTCCATGTACACGTCGTTGCGCCAGTCGCGGCCGTAGCCGATGCTGCCGCGATAGTCGGGCGCGATCACCACGTAGCCTTCCTGCAGCAGATACTGATGGAACTCGTAGTAGACGCCCTCGTTGCGATCCGGATGGAAGCCGTCGTAATTCTGGTTCACGCCGTCAGGATGGATCCACACGATCGCCGCGTGCTTCTTCGCGCGATCCAGGTTCTTCGGGACGAACAGCCATGCCGGGACCGGCTTGCCGTCAGGGCCTGGATAGTGGATCAGCTGGGGCGGCACGAACATCGCGTGATCCACGCCCGCGGGCATCGACGATGTGATGCGCGTGGGTTTCGCGTTGGCCTCGGCGGCCGCCACGTAGAGATCGGGCGAGTTTTGCGCGTCGGTGTGCTGATACAGGATGCGCGAGTCGTCCGGCGACCATTCGGGCGTCGTGTTGACCCCTTTGCCGGACGTGACCGCCGTGATCGTTGCCTGTGCCGGGTCGTCGCCGATCGTGACGAACTGAATCTGGCGATCGCCTGGCGCGTCGGCGGTGTTCGTGTCCCACGCGATGCGGCGGCTGTCGTGCGACCACACCGCTCGCCAGTGCTCGCCCGGGGTCTTGGTGATCTGCACGGCCTCGCCGCCCGAGGTGGGCATCACGTAAATCTGATCCCAGCCGGTCGAATCCTCGGTAAAGAGCAGCCACTTGTGGTTCGGCGAGATCGCTGACACGGTCGTGTTGATCGCGCTGAAGAACTTGTCCTCGTGCTCTTCGTGGAGCACCTTCGGCGCGCCGCCGTGGATGTCGATCGCTTCCCACGTCCGCGTCTTCCCGTCGTCGGAGCCGCGCATCGTGAGCGTGTGAGTACTGTCGAGCCAGTTGCCCCCGCCGCCGCGTCCGCCGAAGCCGCGTCCGCCTGCCTCAGGAAGCGGCGTTGGCGTGCCGCCCGACGCAGACACCGAAAAGCTCTTGGCGTTGCCCGGCGCGCGCTCGGTCGCGACGAAAATGATCTTCGCGCCAATTTCCGGCGGCGACGAATAGTGGGGAATCGTCACGCCGCCGGTGCCGCTCGAGTACGTGAGCGTCGCGCCGTCAGGCGACCACGACACCCCCTGCATCGGTCCGTCCTCGTGCGCGAGCGTCGACTCGGTGCCGCCATGCGTCGAGACGATCAGCTCTGAGCTGACGTTCGGCGCGCCGCGTTCGCCCGCTGCCATTTCGGGATTCATCGCCGCGCCGCGTCCGCGTCCGCCGCGGCCGCCCCGTCCTCCGCGTCCCCCTCCGCCGGTGGAACTGACGAAGGCGATACGGTTGCCGTCAGGCGACCAGCTCACCGAGCCGATCGAGCCGTTGGCATGCGCGACGCGAACGTCGGCGTTTGTCGCGAAGGTGTGCCCGATCAGATCCTGACCGCTGACGAACGCGACGCGCGTGCCGTCAGGCGCGAGCGTGAAGCCGCCGGCGTGCTCGGCGGACGGCCATGCGGTATGCGGCTCGCCGCCGTTGACGGAGACCGCGAGCAGGCCGCCGCCGCGTTGATAGAGAAATGTCTGGCCGTCGGGACTCCAGAAGCCGCCGTTGGCGGTCTGACCGTCCGGATAGTTCGTGAGCGCGACCGGCTTGCCGCTGCCATCGGCAGGTGCCGTCCAGACGTTGTTCACGCCGCCATCGTCGTAGGTCCACGCGACGTGACGGCCGTCGGGCGCCCACTGATATCCCGACGGATGTTTGATGTGGACCAGCGTGTCGATCGTCAATTTCGACGGCGCGGGAGTGTGCTTCGACGTGGCAGGCTTCTGGGCCCGCGTCTGCGCCTTGATCAGGGTCGTCGCGCCGATCGCGAGAGCACAAGCGAGAAGAATTTGTGGGGTGCGCACGCGCATACACTAGCGCGTTCGCCGGTGAAAGCCAATTCGCGGCCCGAGTGGAGCGTGGGAATGTCGCGCGCGCTCATCGCGCGAGCGCTTCGGCGAAGGCGCGCAGGTTGAGAGTGGCGCTGGCGGTGAAGAACTCGCAGCTCACCTTGCCGAGGCCTTCGGCGTCCACACCCACGCCAAGATTCGCCGTCGCTTCGGCGTAGACGTCCGCCTGCCCGGCCGCATTCGTCTCGATCCACGTACTCACGCCGACCGACGCCTCTACGCCGTACGCGCTGTCGCTGGTCTCGGTGCTCGACACATCGACGCGCGATCCCCTGGTGCCGCCGCTCAGCGGTCCGGCGGAGGCATCGACGCCCCAGCGCTCGCCGTCAGTGCTGACCGAAACGTCCACTGGTCCCTTCCAGGTCGCCTTGACTCCTTCGAACGCGAGCGGTTTACACGACACCTTGACGCCGCCGATCTCGATGTCGCAGTCGGGCGATTCGAAGGACGCGTCGAAATCGCCGGCCGCCTGGAGCGCCGAGAGAAGCGTGTCCAGGGCGTCAGACAGCGTCGCGGCTTTCGGGGGCGTGCCGCCACACAGCGGACGCTGGCCGCCAATCGTGATCGGATCGTCCTGCTCCATCCTCTGCACTTCAGATTGATAGACCTTGAGGCGGATCGAGACTCGATCGCCGACGCCACTGCGGATGGCGCTGATGTAGGTCTGCTTCAGGTTGGCGAGGTAGAAATCGCGCGCCGTGGACGACGTGGCGGGAAAGATCATCAGGCGCGCTGTGCGATGGCCGAAGTCAGTCGCCTGGCTCTCGTAGCGCATCCACGTCGTCACGACGCCCGCCGCAGCGCGTGGGAATCCGTCGACAATCGCTTTCAGGTTCGCCTGGACCGTCTGCGCCAGAACGACGTAGGCCGCTTCGCGGACGGCGCACGGCGGCGCCACGCCGTTTACGGGCCGTGTGGCGCGCTCGAAGTCACCGACGGCGTCCTGGACGACGAAATCGCCGTCCGGTTGATGACGCATGCGATCGGCGAGGTCGAGGGGCGTCATCCCGAGAGCAGCCGCCATGACCGAGTACTCTTGCGCGTGGTCCGCCGCTGTCAGCGCGCCGTGGAGCAGTTGGGTCGTTTCGAAGTACGCGCGAATCGATTGATCGAGGACCCCATTCCAGGCGCTCGGGCCCAGACGGGCGGCCGTCGCCGACGTGATTTTCTCCAGTTGCGCGAGGATTCGCTTGTGGTCGTCAACGCGCCGATGGAGCAGGTCGATCGCGCTGTCGATCGGCAGTCGAGTACCCGCGGAGTCGATAACCGCCATGGCGATCGCCAGTTCCCGCTCCTTCGATCGATCGGCGAGCGCCGTGGCTTCGTCCATGAAGCGCAGCGCTTCGTCGACCTGACGGCGGACAGCCTTCGGCATCGGCACGGGATCCGGCGCACTGCCCTGCGCAACGACGGACAACGCCTGTGTCACCACTGGATCCGTTGGGGCGATGTCGGCGGCCGCCCGCAGATTCGCAACCGCGCCGCCGCGGTCGCCGCAGCGGTAGTGCACGATTCCGGCCGAGTAGCGCGCATTCATGTCGGCTGGCGACAACGCCGCCAGCCGATCGATGAGCGCCGTCGCCGTCGCGCAGTCATGCCGGCGATGCGCCAGCATGGCTTGCGCTTCGATCGCGGAGAGGAGGCCGGGATCCAGTCCGCGCGCACACGCGATGAACCGCGCCGCGTCGGCCAGTCGGTTGAGATAGATCAGAGCGACGCCCGCGTTCGCCGCCCGCCGCGCGTTCCAGCCGCGGCGCGCGGCTTCGAGCGACGCCCAGGCTGCGACATTCATGTGCCCGGTGAGGAAGGCCCCGGTCGCCGCCGCATCGTAGCCGGCCGCCTCGCCGCGATCGGCGGCTGCGGCCGCAACGTTCGCTTCTGCGGCGGAGAGTGCCGAAGCTCCGATGGTCGCGGAGATCGGGTCGAGAAGCGCGGGGACCGCCGCTTGGGCCGCTGCGCATTCCTGCGGCACGTCTGGGGCCGGGAGCGGAGCATGCCCGGCGGCTGGCGGCTGCGCGAAGCCGGGCGTTGACGCGAGAATCACCGCGGCCGCGACGACGAGCGCCGTTGCGCCAGTTCGTTTCACGGCCTAGATGCCCTGCCGTCCCGGCGCCTTCACGGTAAACGTCACCGTCTTCGCCAGCGTGGAACCGATATAGAGCTCCAGCCGATACGTCCCGACCTGCCAGCCTTTCGTCGGCGGTTTCGTCATCCACACGCTTCCGCCGTTCAGG
>JBOGIZ010000097.1:0-5368 GCA_050747805.1 Vicinamibacterales bacterium
TCCAGCCACTCTTCGACGGCGAGCACGGGGCCGTCGAGCGACGAGAGGGGCCGCGGGCCGGGGAAGGCGAGCGGCAACCCGTTCACGACGTAGCCCGCGGCGAGAATCCCGAGCGACTGGATCGCGCCGAGCACGCCGCGCACGATCTCGACCGTCACGAAGACGCCGCCGCGTTTCGCGCTGCCACTCGACAGCCGGACCTGCAGCGTCGCGAGGGCGCCATCGTTCAACCCAATGATCGTCGAGTGGATCGATCGGTCACTGTTTGGCGTGTGGCTCTCGGCGATCGGGACAATACAGTCCTCGTCGCTGATCAGGCGCCCCTCGATCGCGAGGATGAGCCCCGCGACGCTGCCCCACGAATTGATGCGGAGCGCGTCTTCGCCGGTGAGAAGCAGCGGAGCCATCGGCGCCTCAGTCGAGTTCCAGCCACTCTTCGACGGCGAGCACGGGGCCGTCGAAGGAGTCGGCGGCGTCCATGCCGCTGACGTTCACGATGATCTGATCGCCGCCCGTCAGCCGGAGGCCCGTGGGATAGGACGTCGAGATCAGCGCGTGCGTCGGCGAGCCGGCCGCGTTGGTCCACTCCGTGAACGTGCTGCCCTGCGAGAACGTGACGTCCATCTGCCACGTGGCGCCGGGGACGGTCTGAACCGGGATCTCGGCCACGATCGCCCCGCCTTGCTTGATTTCCAGCAGCGGGAAACGACTCCCGGCCGCGCTACTCGTGTGGAGCGTGACGCCCAGCGAGCGCACCTCCCAGCGCGCGCCGGCTGGCACCGTCATGATGATCGGATTGCCGGCGCCCGGACCGACCGTCGCGATCGAGTGCTGCCAGCCCTGTCCCTCGAACGAGTTGCTGATCGGCGATCCGGGCCACGCGAGGACCTGGAACGACGTCACATAACCCTGGATGAGCGTGCCAAGTAGGATCGTGGCCCCACTGAGGCCCTGAATAACCGAGAGCTGCGCGAAGCACTGGCCGCGCTTCGGCGTGCCGGTCGAGGCGAACACGACGACATTCAAGAGCGCGCCTTCGCCGAGCGCGAAATCGAACGTGTTGACGGCGCGATCGCTCGTCGGCGTGAACGTCTCCGTGAACGGCGCGATCGTGCCGTCGCTTTGGAGCCAGCGCCCCGTCACGGTCACGACCACGCCGGCCAGCGAACTGGCGACGCGCAGCCGCAGGTTCTCGCTCCCGGTGAGTGGGAACTGCTGCTGAATCGGAACGATGACCCCGAGTTGCTGCATGGCGCGAATTACCGACGACGATTGATAGACCTGTTCGTCAGCCACGGCGGCCGCCGCCGGATTAGCTGAGCGTCGCGGGCTGCTGCGCGGGCTTCGACTCCGCCTCCGCCTTCGCGCGCGCCTGATAGCCCGTGAGCGGGTCCACGTACAGGTCGCCGAGCTCGGCGTGCTGGTCGTCGCTCGCACTGTCGACAAACGCGCCGAGCGTCGCGGGGCCCGCGCCGTCACGGCGCGCAAGGGCGCGTTTCTCCGCGTCGGTCGGGCGCCGCAGTTTCATCATGGGCCCGCCGCTCACAGGCGACGGATCGCCGACTTTCCAGGGGGTTGCGTCAGAAGACATAGGCACCTCGTCGAGAACCACAGAACAGGGGAGAGGCGGGCCGCGGCATGCGTCGCGGCCCGCGCGTCACTAGGGCAGCGCGTCGAGCTCGGCGAGCCACAGGGTGACGTTGCACGTCCCGCCGTTCTCGTCGCCCGATACCTCGACCTGCGTCGCGCCTTTGTTCGCGCTGTTGAGGCACGGGATGAGGCCGAAGCCCGTCGCCTGCGACAACCGCTTGAACCACCAATTCACCTCGTGAATCAGGCTGTTCTCGCCGGGGAACGCCACGCGCAGGTTGCTCGTGTCGGGGCCCTTGATGGTAATCGCGGCCGTTTCGATATCGGTCGTGCCGCCCATCAGCGCGTAGTACGTGTTCGCCTTCAGGAGATCGACGTCGGCGTTGATGGCGCGCGCGCCGTTGTACCCCGCGGTCGATCCGATCGTCATCGCGATCCGCATGCCGACGAGGTTCTTGATGTGCGGCTTGACCTGATCCCACGTCTTCAGGTTCGCGTTCGCCCCCGGCAGATCGGGGTAGTAGATCTGCATCAGCACGGACTCGATATCGCCCGCCGTGGCCGAGCCCGCGAGCTCGCCGATCAGGATGTCCTGCGGGTAGAGCATCTGCATCGCGCCGTTCGGGATCTGCGGATCGAGCACGCCGATCTGCGCGCGCCAGCGGAGGCCGTCGACGTTGTCGTGAAACTTCGGCGACCGGATCCGCACCTGTCCGGCGGCCTGATGGTCGCTCCACGCCTGAATGAGCCACGCCGGCGTGTTCCCGTTCGTGTTCCGAATCTGGAAGGAGTCGCCGCCGAAGATGGTGCCCGCGGCGAGCGTCGTGTTGATGGCGGTGCCCGAATAGCCGACGGTGTCGAGCGCGGGGCCGTAGCACGCCGCGCTAGCAGGGTCACGAAAGAGGCGGTGGAGAAGGGTCAGCATGCAGTCCTCTCAGTGGTGCGCCGCGCGCGACTACGAGCCGACCTTCTTCGCGCGGAGCGCGGCCGCGACGGCCTGCGCGCGCTGCATGTTCTGGGGGGAGCCCTTCGGGCCGCGCGCGGGGAGGTCGACGCCCTTCAGCACGTCGAGATACGGCTGCACGCCCGTCTGGTACGCCGACTGCGCGGCCTGGACGCCCGTGCCGTAGCGTTGCGGCCCGACGCTCGTCGCGTTCTTCGTGAACTTCGCCGCGGAGGTGCCGTTGATCCCACTGCCGTACCGCTTTTTGGAGATGGCCTGCTGCACGCCCTGTTCGTACGCCGGTTCGGCGGCCGCCGCGTTCGCCTGCCACGCGCCGGCGGCGTTCTGCACGCCGGCCTGATAGTCCTGCGTCGCGGCACTGGCGCGCTGGACAAACTTCGTCGCGATCGTGCCGGCGTCTTTCTTGATCGTCAGACCGGCGATCGGCGCGAGGGCGAACGGGAGCGTTTGCAGCCAGGGATGCCCGGGCGCCTGATGAGCCGGGGCGGACACCGTAGCGGAATGAGCCGACAGCATGGGCGCCGCCCACGCCGGCCCAGCCGCGAACGCGAACACGATCGCGACCGTCAACACGCGCAGAATCTTCGACATACGGAGTTCTCCACAGGGGGTGTTGAAAAGCTGTGGACGCTTTGTGGATGGAGCCCCAGACTCCAACCACGTGCAGCCGGATTTTGCACAGGAAAGTGAGGCAATACACAAAGTATCAACAGGCGAAAGGGCGCGCGGGCGTACGAGTGGATACGGGCGATTTGACCGCCTCAGCCGAATCGGTTAGTCTTGTTTCAGGAACGATTTGGGCGGGTTCTGATAATGAGCGTTATGTTAACTAACTGCGATACGAAACCCGCGATCGTCGGTAGCGGCCGGACTGTTCCTGCGTACTCCAGGGCGTTTCCAACTACGCCGACGGGTTGTTCGCGGCTTCCTGCGCGCTGGCTCCTGCTCCGGCTTTCCCAATCGCCGCGCGGCTGGGCGTCGCAGAGTCCGACGCGGCCGCCCCTCGGCTCGTCATGCGCCGGCGTCCTCGCGCGGGACGCGGCGTTCGCAAGAGCCAGCTTTAGATTTAGACACGGTTCGTCCCAACGCCTTCGTCAGGATCGTCTTGCGCGAGGAGAGATTCGCGCTCAGTGCCGCGGATTTGCGGAGCCAGGTGCGTCCGACAGATGTCAGGCTCTGGCCGGCCGGTCTGCGCCTACTTGCTGTGCCGCAGCTCGTGCAGGATGGACTCGAGCGCTTCGATGACGTCTTCGCGGGACGCGCGGCCCTTGCTGAAGCTGAGTTTCAGATTGAAGGCCTTCGTCGGGGGCCGGAATGCGAAGACGTAGTGCTTGGGCCGGCCCGCCTTCGGCCTGGCGGTCTCTTTTCGCACAGCGTCGCGCGTCGCGCCGCCGTCGGCGGCGATCTTCTCGACCAGCGCGACCATTTTCTGCGGGTCGCCCTGCCTAACTACCTGCAGAAGCAGGGACTTGGACGCAATGTCGGCCAGCCGACATAGGTTTTTGACCTCGTCCGGCATCTGATTCAGCGACAACGACTCGGTAATCGACGTCCGCGACTTCCCCAGCCGCCGCGCCATATCCTCGTGGGTGTAATTGCAGCGCGTGGCCAGCGAATGGAGCGCTTCGGCCTCTTCAAACGGCGTCAGATCCTTCCGCTGAATGTTCTCGATCAGCGCGATCTCGATGATCTCGTTGTCGTCCACTTCGCGGATGACAATCGGAATCTCCCGCAGCCCGACCTGCACCGCCGCCTGATAGCGCCGCTCCCCGGCCACGATCTGAAACCGGCCGCCGCGCTGCCGGGCGATGATCGGCTCGATGATGCCTTTCTCCGCAATCGACGCCATCAGCTCGGACAGGTCGCCCATGACCTGGCGCGGCTGATTCGGATTTGGATCCACCTCGTCGATCGCGACCAGGCGCCCCACCGGCGATCCCGCGGACGTCGTCAAGGCATCGACGTAGTGCTCGTCGTGGCGCATCCGGATGGTGGTCGGCAGTCCTCGCTTAGACACGGGCGTTCTCCCTCATGCGCGGTCCATGACTTCTTCGCACAGCCGGTAGTATTCCGCCGCGCCCGTCGAATCGGGCGCGAACGTGAAGATCGATTCCTTGTAGGCGGGACTCTCTTCGAGCCGGACGCTCTTGGTAATCACCGTCTTGAACACCTTGGTGCCGAACACCTTGTAGATCTGCGCGCGGATGTCCCGCGCGAGCGCGGTCCGCTTGTCGTGCATCGTGATGACCACGCCCAGAATCCGCAGCCCCGGGTTCGCGCGCGCCCGCACCTTTTCGATCGTTTCCAGCAAGTCGTCGGTCCCTTCGAGCGCGAAGTACGACGACTGGATGGGGATGAGCAGGTGCGTCGCCGCCACCAGCGCGTTCACGGTCAGGAGTCCGAGCGTCGGCGGACAGTCGATGACGATGTGGGGAAACCGCGCCACCATCGGCGCCAGCCGATCCTTCAGCCGGAAGTGCGCGTCGATCTCGCCAACCAGCTTCGCTTCGAGTTTCGCAAGCGCGATCCGCGACGGCGCCACCCACAGATTCGGCTGCTGCGTCGACGGCAGAATCACGTCTTCGAACGCGCCCGACGACTCTGCAATCGCGTCGTACACGCTCCGCTGTACCTGCGTCACGTCGAGGTACGACATCGTGCTGTTGGCCTGGGGATCGAGATCAACGAGCAGCGTCGGTTTGTCGCGAAGCGAGAGCGCGGCGGCAAGGTTGATGGCGGTCGTGGTCTTGCCCACGCCGCCCTTCTGATTCGCGATGGCTACGATCATCGGGGAGCGATGCCGCATCTTACCAC
>JBOGIZ010000098.1:0-1799 GCA_050747805.1 Vicinamibacterales bacterium
CAACACGACGAAGGCGATGAAAATCTGCGCGAAGTCGATGTCCAGCACGGCGATTACATGAAACGCAGAAACCGCCGAGACCGCAGAGAAAAACCTCTGCGCGCTCACCGGCTCAGCGTTGGTTGTCAGATTACGTTCGACTGGCGAAAAACGCAAGAACAGCATCGGCGACTTTCGCGCCGACCGCTGCGACGAGCTCCTCGCGCGTCGCCCGGCGCACGCCCGCCAGACTGCCAAACGTGGTCAGCAGCGTCCGCCGCCGGCGGGGGCCGATGCCGGCGACGTGATCGAGATCCGATCGCAGATCGCGCATCGAGCGCGCCTTGCGATGAAAGGTGACTGCGAAGCGGTGCGCTTCGTCGCGGATGCGCTGAATCAGCAGCAGCGCGGGACTGCCCTGCTCGAGCGCGATCGGCTCATCGTGGTCGCGGGTGAAAATCAGCTCCTCTTTTTTCGCGATGCCGATCGCGACCAGGTTGGCGAGTCCCAGCGACTCCAGCGCGGCATACGCGGAAGAGAGCTGTCCCTTGCCCCCGTCGATCACCACGAGATCGGGAAACGGCCCGCCGCTTTCGAGCACGTTGCGATATCGCCGCAGCACCACCTCGTGCATCGACGCAAAGTCGTCGAGGATTCGGGGACCGTGATCCGGAATGCGTGGGCCGTGATCCGTCGGTTCGTTTTCCGGTTTTTTCGGACCACGGTCCACGGTCCACGAACCACGGACGCGAAACTTCCGGTACTCCCCTCGCTTCATCCGGCCGTCTTCGCACACGACCATCGAGGCGACGGTGTCGCTGCCCTGAATCGTGGAGATGTCGAAGCAGTCGATGCGGTGCGGGAGGGTGGGCAGCTTCAGTACGACGCGCAGCGTTTCGAGCGCGTCGTAGTGCGCGGCCACCGTCTCGTTGAAGCGGGTCTGGTAGGCGAGCTGCGCGTTGCGCGCGGCCAGCTCGAGCAGTCCGCGTTTCTCGCCGCGTTTCGGTACGACGATCCGAACGCGATGGTCCGCCCGATCCGTGAGCCACGCTTCGATGGTTTCGATTTCCGCCGCCGGGAGATCGAGCGGCAGATGAATCTCCGGCGGCGCGGCGTGCTCCGAATAGAACTGCTCCACAGCCGCCTGGAGAATGTCCGCTTCCGCGCTGCGCGCGCCGGCTTCGGAGCTCGCCAGTTCGATGCGCTCGATGACCTTCCCGGCTCGCACCTGAAATACCTGCACGACCGCCCCCGCCGGCCCAACCCGCAGGCCGAACGCGTCGCGGTCGCCCAACTCGATCCCCGCCATCTTCTGCTGCCGCTGCTGCAGCGTTTCAATCGTGCGGATGGCGTCGCGGAGCTGCGCGGCCTGCTCGAAAGATTCGACGTCGGCGGCTTCGGCCATGCGCCGCCGGAGGTCGGCGACGAGCTCGTCGTTACGTCCTTCGAGAAAGAGTCGGGTGTGCTGCACGGCCGTTGCGTAGTCGCCTTCACCGCAGATCGCGCGGACGCACGGGGCGATGCAGCGGCGGATGTCGTACTCGAGGCACGGCCGTGCGCGCTCCCCCGTAATGACCTCGTTGCACGACCGGATCCCGAACAGCCGATGCGTCAGCGCCATCGTCCGCCGGCCCAGCTTCGCCGGCATGAACGGCCCGGCGTAGAAATGGCCGTCTTTCTCGACGCGCCGCGCCACCAGCACGCGAGGAAACGCCTCGCCCGTCGTGAGCTGCAGGTAGGGGTAGTTCTTGTCGTCGCGCAGCAGAATGTTGTATTTTGGGGCGCGCTGCTTGATCAGGTGGTTTTCGAGCGCAAGCGCC
>JBOGIZ010000099.1:0-1811 GCA_050747805.1 Vicinamibacterales bacterium
ATGCAGCTCTCGTCGGTCGAGCGGTCGATTGCGGCCTCGGTCGACGCACACAATGACGAGGCGCTCGCGCTGCTCGAGAAGGCGGTCAACATCAACAGCGGCACCCACAATCTTGCCGGCGTTCGCGCGGTCGGCGATCTCTTCCGCCGCGAGTTCGACGCGCTCGGATTCAGGACGACGTGGGTGGAAGGGGCGGCATTTCATCGCGCCGGACACTTGATCGCCGATCATCCCGGTCCCGGTCCGCGCATCGTCCTCGTCGGTCATCTCGACACGGTCTTCGAACAGGACAGCCCATTTCAGCACTTCGAACGCGTCGACGCGACCACGGCGAAGGGGCCGGGCGTGATCGACATGAAAGGCGGCGACGTCATCGTCATCACCGCGATGAAAGCCCTGCGGGACGCGGGCGTGCTCGAGGATCTCAACGTCGTGGTCGTGTTCGACGGCGACGAAGAAGACGCCGGCGACCCGCAGTCGCTGGCCCGCGCCCCTCTGGTGCAGGCGGCAAAAGGCGCGCAGTACGCGATCGGCTTCGAGGATGGATCGGGCAATCCGCGCGAGGCGATCACGGCGCGACGCGGCGTCTCGAGCTGGCGGGTGGACGTCACGGGCCGCACCGGACACTCGTCGCAGATCTTCCGCGCCGACCTCGGGGCGGGCGCGAATTACGAGCTGGCCCGCATTCTCGACGGCTTCCGCGAACAGCTTTCCGGCGAGGCGCATCTGACGCTCAACCCAAGCCTCGTTCTCGGGGGAACCGCGGTGGACATCGACGAGGCGCTGAGCAAGGGGGACGCATCGGGTAAGACGAACGTGATTCCCGAACACGCCGTGTCGATCGGCGATCTGCGCACTCTGTCGAAGGATCAGTTGCAGCGCGCGCGCGAGGTCATGGGACGTGTTGTCGCGCAGTCGCTGCCGCAAACGCACGCGACCGTCGCCTTCCAGGACGGCTATCCCGCGCTATCGCCGACCGATGGCAATCGGCGGCTGCTCGCCGCGTACGATCGCGTCAGTCAGGATCTCGGACTCGGTCCTGTCGCGGCCACCGATCCGGACCACGCCGGCGCCGCGGACGTGTCGTTCATCGCCGACGAAGTCCCTTCGATCATCGATGGCGTGGGCCTCATGGGGCACGACGACCACTCGCCGGGCGAGACGGCCGATCTCTCGACGCTGCCCTCGCAAACTAAACGGGCGGCGATTCTTCTGTATCGACTTGCACACGGCGGGCAGCACTGACATGCGGCCGTATCCTTTTGTCTGGCCGTACGCACTCGCCTTCTGGGTGGTCTACGTGTGGGCCTTTGTGCCGGAGGGCATGATCATCATGCGCGCCGGACGCGACACTCGCTCCCGCCGCGGTTCGCAGGATAAGAGCCAGGGCAAAAGCCAGGACAAGGGATCGATGGGCGTAATCATCCTGGGCATGTGGATTGGCTTGGCGGCGGCGTTTCCACTTGCGTCGATTCCGCGCTTTCAGTTTCCCGCGGGCGCGCGCTTTGCCCTCTACTGGGCTGGTCTCGTCCTCCTCATTCTCGGGAGTCTGTTGCGGCGTCATTGCTGGCGCATGCTCGGGCAGTATTTCACGGGCAACGTTGTCGCCCGGCCGGATCAAGTCGTGATCGATCGCGGCGCGTACCGGTTCGTGCGGCACCCGTCGTATACCGCGGGCATCATGATGTTCACGGGCATCGGGGTCTCACTCGGGAGCTGGCTGAGCACGCTGGTGGCGTTTGTGTCAGCCGCCGCCGTGTATGTCTACCGAGTGCGCGTCGAGGAGCACGCGCTCGCCTCGACCATTGGAC
>JBOGIZ010000100.1:0-1942 GCA_050747805.1 Vicinamibacterales bacterium
CATCGAACGCAGCGCTCGGGCTGATCCACACGGGTGAGAAACGCCGGAATCACTTTGCGCAGCTCGACGAGCATTTCGCCGGCGCACGCGCGCATTTCCTCGAGCGGGTGCGCGCGCATCCGGAGCAGCAGCGACTCGAACGCCTGCCCCGTTCCGAAGATGCCGACGTTCGACTGTGTGGCCGCCGGCAGCAGTCCACGAAGCGTGTCGAGCGCCTTGGCGCGCGTCGCGGCGCGGTGCACGGATTCGCTGTCCTGCGAAGCGCGCGGAAAGCGGCGCGCGAAGTAGTCCTGCATCGATGGAATGAGCGCCGCATACGTCTCGAACGCGGCGTCCATCGTCTTCACGTACCGATCTCGAACGGCGCCGGACAATTCCGCCGGCGCGTGATAGCGCCATCGGCCGTCGAGTTTGTCGGTGTACGGAACGTAGCGGGTCGACTGTTCGAGGTACGCCATGACGCGGCCCCGTTCGAGGACCTTCGTCAGGAGATTGGAAACGTATTCGCAGGCGATGTGCGCTCCGCCGAGCTGCGCGACGGAGTCGTCGCCGTATTCGCCGAACACCTTCGCATACAGTTTGTCGGCGCGAGCCGCTCCCGCGGCCGCCGATGTCGTGCCAGCCGGCGCGCTGACGTCGCCGGCGAATTCATCGAGAAACAACCGCCGAAGCGATTTAGCGGAACGCGAGTAGCGCGCGAAAAGAGCGCCCTTGACGGTTTCGGGAAGATTCGTGAGCGCGAAGACGTGGCGATCCGTGTTCGTGAAAAACGGCGCGAGCGTGCGCTGTTCGGCAGGGCTGAAGACTTCCATGCAGGCGCCATCGTAACGTATCGCGGAGAGAGATCGAGAGGTGAGGATCTCTCGCCGAGCGCGCCGAGAGCGGAGGGCGCAGAGTTAAGAGGACCTCGGGCGAGCCGCGCGTTGCGCGGCCGGCGTTCGAGAGAGAGAGCAAACGCAGGTCGCCCAGGCACGGTAATCGACCTGCGTTTGCCCTCTCGCTCGGACGCCGAGGCCGGCCCCGGCCGGCCTCGCCAGACGTCCCTCTGCGCTCTTCGCTCTCCGCGCCCTTTGCGAGAGATCTTCGCGCACTCTACGTTAGGATCCGCAGCGCATGTTTACACATCGCCTCGAAGTCCGGTTTCGCGATTGCGACCCGATGGGACACACGAACAACGCCGTGTATCTCACGTATTTGGAGCAGGCGCGGCTCGCGCACTGGCGCTCGCTCTGGGGGTACACGCCGCAGCTCGCGCAGACGAAAGGTCCGGGGGTCATCCTCGCGCGCGTCGAGTGCGACTACAAACGCGCGGCACGGTTCGGCGAACTGCTCGACGTACGGCTTCGGGTCAGCGACATCGGCCGTTCGAGCTTCAAGTATGAGTACGAAATCACCGACGAAAAAGGCGCGGTCGTCGCCTTGGCCAGGACCGTGCAGGTGATGTACGACTACGCGGCCTCGCGGCCGCTCGCGATTCCTGACGATATTCGGGCGCTGCTCACGGCAGCCCGCTAGACGCCTCAGGTTCCGCCGAAGCCGATCGTCACCGTGCCGTTGTCCACGATGACGGGCACCTGGCGGCGTCCGCCGCTGAACGTCAGCATGCGCTCGAGGTCGGCCGGGTTCTTCTTCACGTTCACGTACTCGAACGGACCGCCGCGCTTCGCATATTCGTCGCGCGCGGCTTGCGTGTAGGGGCACGTGTCCTTCCCGAAGATGGTGACCATGGCTCCAGTGTAATCGTCATCGTTCGGCGATCGAGGCGACGGAGGTTTCAGAGACGGAGGTCGCGGAGGGGACGGAGGGAACGGGACGACATTACAACGGAGACACGGGGGAACGGAGGAGAACGGAGACGTACGGCGGTTGTTTCAAGTACTGCCAGCATCCGTCGGCGGTTCGACAGCGGCGCGAACGAGCTGTTCGCGGGCCGCGCTTCGCG
>JBOGIZ010000101.1:0-3271 GCA_050747805.1 Vicinamibacterales bacterium
GCCCTGGATCGTGAGCAACCCGATCTACGTCATGACGACTGCACGAAAGGCAGCCCCGCCGCCGTCGCCGCCGCCGGTCGCCTCGGAAGCGCTGAACGCGGGTTCGTGGTCAAATTGGCGGACCGAACGTGCCCCCGGTTCGATCGTGGCGCTGACGCCGTGGTCCGGGCCGATCGCCGGCGATGATTCCAGCCTCCGAATCGACTTTACGCTGGCCGGCGGCGCTCCGCGCGGCCAATACATTGCCGCGGTTCGCGACGTGCCCGCCGATGTCGCGTCGTTCACGCGGCTCGCGTTCCGGGCTCGGGCGAATCACCCGCTGCGCATCTCGGTCCAAGTGCGCGACACGAGCGGACAGCGGTGGGTTCGGTCTGCGTATGTCGGCAGAGACCTCCGGGATGTCGCGGTGGACTTCGCGGACATGCGTGCGACGAGCGTCACCGCAACCCCTGCGGCGCCGCTGGGGCGATTGCGGACAATTCTGTTCGTCGTGGATCTGACGAATGCATTGCCCAGCGCGTCGGGGTCGGTCTGGCTGAGCGATCTCCGTCTCGAGCGCTGACGCTCGTCAAAGCCGCGGGCGGTCTCGCAGGTCGCACCAGCGCGGATCGTCGTTCACGAGAAGACGGCGACTACGGCCACGCCGATGATCACCGCGAGCAGCGAGAGTGCAAACACAATCCAGACGCGCAACGGGGTATGCCCAGCCCAGCGCAAGTCGCGTACGCGACGGCGGGAGCCTCGCAGACGTTTGGCGGCTCGGACATGTCTCGACTTGCCAGGCGGTGAATACATGCAGGCGCAAACCGGGTTGAGACGGTATGCGCACGCGCGAGGTGTTGCAGTCTGAATTCAACCAACCGTTCTTTGGCGGCCACGAACACGGGTTTTGAGGCCACGAATGGACCTCAGCAATCTTTAGGAACCCTGCCGCCTGGGGGTGGAGGATCCCCGCAGCGGTCGAAGAGTCTGAGGAGGAGCAGCTGCGCGCGTTTCGTAAGGTGTTCGGCGAACTCGACGCGCGCATCAAGATCTTCACGAGTCCGCGGATCGAGCTTCTGGATCGGTTGTCGCTGCAGAAGCAAGTGGATGCGATTGGAACGGCCGGAGCCGAAGCGATGCGTGTCGCGATCTTCAGGCGACATTCACGGCAATCTGGCCGCCCTTGAAGCCGTCCTCAGCGGGAATGCAATCCAATCGTGCGCCGGGGAGCGCGCTGCTCTCATCGGCAGCTCTCTTGCGGCAATGACGTGAGCCTCACAGCGGATACCCAGTCCGCATCTGCAGACCTCCTGATCATGAGACCTGCAGCCATGCGCATGACCGGCGTGCTGCGCACGACGCTCCAAGGTGCGACGAGTTCCTTCGCAGCGACCGACACGATGATCGGTTAGGCGGCGGCACGCTTTAGACCTCCATCGCGTGGAGACAAGCGGTGCCGCCGCCAAGTCGTCCACGCGCGCTTGAGGCTACGGACATAACGGCGCGGCGTTCGCCGATAGATTCGCCTCGCGTTCGCGATCGCCTTCTTTCTCAGCGCGCACTGGTACCTGTTGGCGGCGCGTCGCACCCGGTCAATATCGATCGGACCACGGCAGATCGAGGCGTCCTGGGTGATCTGTCCGCAGAGCACGACGACATTGTGCTCGTCGCCGAGCGCCGTTTCCGCGCGGTGCAGCGCGGCGATATCTCGTCTGATTTCCGGACCCGCGCTTTCGATCAGCCGCAGCGCGTACCAGTGCATCTTGATTTGTTTGCGCCATTCGTGAAAGTCGGCCGCACGTTGCGTCTCGAGCGCACGCTCCATCGCGTCGCGTCCGTCTCGATAGTTCGATCGGAACCCAGAGGCGAGCGCGCCAAACCCCTTGTCGTGTGACCGCCAATGTCGTGCCGCGTGTTCGACCTTGCGCAGATCGCGGTCCACCTTCTTCCACGCATGCGCGTGTTCCGCGTCCCGCATCGCCGCACGCTTCTGATGGATCAGCTGCCGGTGGACGCGCGCGAAGGTGTGTTCGCTGAAGAGATGCGGGTGGCGGCCCTGAAGCTGTCCCAGTGTAACGACCATCGCGTCGGCGTCCCGCAACCGCGACAGTGTGTGATTCACGGATCCCAGGCGTTTGCGAGACGGCGCTTTGCCGCCGGGCTGCCGAAAGAGCTCAAGAATGGCGCGCACCTTTTTGAGGCTCTTCCGCGCCTCATGAATCGCCGGGTCCCCGGGCGGCGAAGTCCGGCGGAGTTCCTCGCGCGCACGCCGGAGTTCTTTTTTTGCCAAACGCCGCAGTCCGTGCGCCGTCGACTCAGGCTTTCGCAAATGAAACGCCATTGAGTGCCGCTGCGGTCGCTTCGACCGCACCCTCCAGACGCGGCGAGCACATGCAGAAGCCGGACCAACGAAAGAATGCACCTACGGCGGAGCGCCGGTTGCATGGGAAGTTGCGGACTGTGGCATGCGCTTGACAACGCTTCCGGCATTCGCAGAGACCGACACCCTGAACGTCGTGATCGAGTCGCCGCGCGGATCGACGGCAAAACTCAAGTTCGACGCCGACCAGGGTGTCATGAGACTCTCGCGCCCTCTGATCGTGGGTCTTGCGTACCCCTGTGATTGGGGTTTTGTGCCGTCAACGCGCGGACCGGATGGCGACCCAATTGATGCGTTCGTCATGTGGGACGGCACGGGTTTTTCGGGTCTCGTGCTCGAGTGCCGGCCTATTGGCCTGCTCCGCGTCGAGCAGACCAATCGGACGTCCGGCGCGCGCGAGCGGAACGACCGCGTGGCGACCCTCCCGATCAGCGCTCCTCGATGGGCGTCCATCCATACTGTCTTCGATCTCAATGAGCGCATCAGACAGGAACTCGAGCGGTTCTTTCTCAGCGCGGTGGCGTTTGAAGGTAAAGAACTGCAGATTGGCGGCTGGGCCGGTCCGGATGAGGCGCTCACGCTCGTGCGCGCATCGTCGCACATCACCGCAGACGCACGCCGCTGAGACACTTTATATTCGCGAGTCCTCCGGTCTGAACGACACGCCTGCGGCTTCGCGCGCGAGGCGCGCCGCGCGGTGCGCCTCGTCCTGGAGCAGTTGCTGCACGCGCACAGCCGGTTCGGCCGCCGTCGGCTGGAGGCGCCGATACACGCCGTCGGCATCGAGACGCCGGCTCTTGACACTGTCGCGGAACATCGACCGGAGCGCGCTGATCACCTTCGCCTTGTGCGCGGGATGCTCGATCGGACACATGAGTTCGATTCGCTTGTCGAGATTCCGCGTCATCC
>JBOGIZ010000102.1:0-1982 GCA_050747805.1 Vicinamibacterales bacterium
TGGGGCGTTTTGGGCTCGTGCCGCGCGGGCCGTTTACCTTTGAGTTTCGCGTCGATCACGCGCATCAGGTTCTGCTTGTATTCGTCGGTGTACTTGTCGGGGTGCCATTTCGAGGCCAGGCTGTCGATCAGCTGCCGCGCCATCTTCAACTCGGCGGCGCGGGCCTCGCTCTTGTGGGGGAACGAGAAATCCGCGAGATCCGCGAGTTCGTCCGCAAACCGCATCATCGTGAGCACGAGCGCGTCGCCAATCGCCTCGACCGCCGCGAGATGCTGCGTATCGCGCAAAATGACTTTCGCGATCCCGACGCGGCCCGACTCGCGGATCGCTTCACGGAGCAATGCGTACGCGCGGGCCGCGCCCTTGCCGGCCTGCAGATAGTACGGCGTCTCGAAATAGCGCTCGTCGATCTCCTCCGGATCGACGAAATCGAGGATGTCGATCGTCTTGGTCTTCTCGAGCGCCGCGGTCTTGAAGTCGTCTTTCGTCAGCACGACGAACTGCCCTTTGGCGTATTCGTAGCCTTTGACGAGATCCTCCCAGGCGACGGGCTTGCCTTCCTGCTGACAGACACGTTCGTACTGGACGGGCGATTCGTCCGTGGCGTGCAGCAGTCGGAATTTGGGCCGGTGATCGCGAACCGCGCTGTACAGCTCGACGGGAATGTTCACCAGACCGAACGCGAGCGATCCTTTCCACATCGATCGAGCCATGCATGCCCCCGTACGTGGAGACGGCCGGCCCAGGCGCCGCGCCAGGCCGGCCGCGAGTCCGACGGCGCCCCACCCCGAGGAGCGCGTCGGCGCGTTACGAGCAGGAGGTCGAGATCATGCGAACGGACGTGACATTGACGGTGCGCATCATGCGCCGGCCGCCGGTCTGACCGGTTTCGCCACCCGCCATGTTCGTGCCACCCGCCGTCGTGCCCCCGGCGGTTGCCGTGCCGCCAGCCGTGCTGCCGGTGTCGCCGCCGCGACGGCCGCGGCCGCCCGCCATCGTGCCCGTCACCTCTATCTTATGTCCGACGTGCGCGGACAAATCGACATCCGCCCCCGCGTTCAGCATCACGCTGATTCCCGCGGCATTGGCGGCTTCCTGCGACGTCCCGGTCGTGCTGCCGGCCGTCGAGCCGCTTCCGCCGGTCGTGCCGCTCATGTTGCCGGCCCCGCCGCGCCGGCCCATCGGGAGACCCGTCACGTCAGTAAGGGTGTACGTGCCGGCTGTGTCGCCGGCGCGGAGACACCCGGTAATTGTGACAGTGCGTCCCGGGCCGCGCTGTCCTTGAGTATCCTGTCCCGCCGTGGTCGACTGCGCCGTCAGACCGACCGCACAGGCCGCCGCGAAGCAGGTTGCCGTAAACAGACGCTTCATAAAAGTCATCCTCCTCCTGGGCTGCTGGGAGAGCCGCAGAAACGCCGAGATGTGGTGCAGAAAGTGCGCCAGCCGCCGGGCGCGAATTCCGCCGGACTCGTCCGGATGCGTGCGGCTGAGCGTCTGCCAGTCCTACACGCTCCCGTCTGTTTCAGACGCGTGATTGGCTCGAGCCCGGCCGAGGTATAGGATTGCGCAGGGCGCTGTGGTGGAATTGGCAGACACAAGGGTCTTAGAAGCCCTCGCTCGAAAGGGCGTCCCGGTTCGACTCCGGGCAGCGCCACCAGCGGCCCAAACCCGCCGCGACGGCGCCGGGAGCCGTGTTAGGCTTGAGCAGCATTTTTTTGTTGGCCATTCCGTGAAAAACGGGGACCCACCCCTGGCCGAAACTCCCGATATCCCTGAATGAAGACCGAGTACATCGACGTCAGCGAAACGCGCAAGAACCTCGTCGTCGAAATTCCGAGCACCGTGGTCGACGCCGAGATCGATAAGATCTCTCGCGACTACGGCAAGTCGGCGCGGGTCCCCGGCTTCAGGCCGGGCAAGGTGCCGACCAAGGTCGTGCGGCAGCGATTCCGCGATCAGATCCTGCACGACGTGGCGCACGG
>JBOGIZ010000103.1:0-1668 GCA_050747805.1 Vicinamibacterales bacterium
ATATTGCATGCCTTCAAACGATATCAGCGACGCCGCATGGTACGCGCGGGTCATGGCTGCGCCGTAGTCACGGTCCACGGCGACCACGGTCAGGACGCGGCCGCCGGCCGTGACGATGCGGCCGTCCTCAGCCGCGGTGCCCGAATGAAAAACTGTTGCGCCGGACACTGACGCGGCGTCATCGAGTCCATCGAGAGCAACGCCGGAGGTGACGGGGCCCGGATAGCCCGCCGACGCGAGCACGACGCCGACGGACGCTTCGTCGCGAAGCGGTACCCGTTCGCCGGCAAGCGCGCCGTCGGCCGCGGCCTGCAGCCACGGCAGGAGCGATCCCCGCACGAGCGGCATCACAACCTGCGCCTCAGGGTCACCGAAACGAACGTTGAATTCGATCACCTTGGGCCCGGCACCCGTGAGCATCAGACCCGCGTACAGGAATCCGCGGTACTCGGTGCCGTCGGCGCGCATGCCCTGGAGGACCGGCGCGACGATCTCGCGCATGACGCGCGATTCGAGATCCCGATCGACGAGCGGACTCGGCGCGAACGCGCCCATGCCGCCGGTATTCGGCCCGCGATCGCCGTCGAAGATCCGCTTGTGATCCTGCGCAGTCGCGATCGGGATCGCGCGCGTGCCGTCGCAGAGAGCAAAGAACGATACTTCGGGTCCCTCCAGACACTCTTCGATCACGACGCGCGCGCCGGCGGCGCCAAACCGCCGCTCGTCCATCGCCGCGCGAATCGCGTCGTGCGCCTCGGCGGCATCGGCCGCGATCACCACCCCTTTTCCGGCGGCAAGGCCGTCGGCCTTCACCACGATCGGGAAGCCGAAGGCCGATCCGTCGACGACCGCATGCGCGTCCTGCGACGAGGCGCACACGCGGTACCGCGCTGTCGGGATCCCGTGGCGCGACATGAAATCCTTCGCGAAAACCTTGCTGCACTCGAGCTGTGCCGCGGCGCGCGGCGGACCGACGACGCGCAGTCCCTGCGCGCGAAATCGATCGACGATGCCGCGATCGAGCGGCAACTCCGGTCCGACGATGGTGAGATCGATCGATTCGGCGGTCGCAAAGGCGGCGAGCGCGGCAACATCGGCGGGATCGATCGGCGCGAGCATCGCGACGGCGGCGATGCCGGCGTTTCCCGGCGCGCAGAAGAGCCGCGTCGTGGCAGCGTCGCGGGCGAGCGCCCACGCGAGCGCATGCTCGCGTCCGCCGGAGCCGACAATCAGGATGTTCATCTCAAGGCCAACGCCCGAACATTCAAGAGGTTAGAGGAACTTGACCGGAGCTCAGCTTTCACGGCTGGCGGCACGCGTTCCTGTGATAGCCTACCGTATTCTGGCGGATTCTACGGGCCACAGAGTGGTGCAGGTCGCCCCGCGCGACCCGTGACGGTCGGCCGCGAAGGGGGTGTAAGTAGCTTGGCAGAAGTCAAAGTGCAGGATGGCGAGTCCATTGAAAGCGCGCTTCGCCGGTTCAAGCGGAAGGTTCAGCAGGAAGATATCATCAAGGATATCAAGAAGCATTCCTTCTACCTGAAACCAGGCGATCGGCGTCGCGCCAAGCAGGCGCTCGCGCGCAAGCGGACGCGCAAGAAGCAGCGTCGCGAGTCGGATTGATCGCGCGCGCGACACGGCGCGCGAGGCACGCGAACGGAGTGAGCC
>JBOGIZ010000104.1:0-1802 GCA_050747805.1 Vicinamibacterales bacterium
CGACGGCGTATGTGGCGGAGCAGTGGGGGCGGCGCTGGATCACGATCGACACGAGCCGTGTGGCGCTCGCGCTCGCGCGCACGCGGCTGATGGCGGCGAAGTATCCGTACTACCTGCTCGCCGACTCGCCCGAAGGCGTGAAGAAAGAAGCCGAGGTCACGGGCAAGCTGCCGCCGGAGTATGCGAGCGAGCGCAGCGCGCGAGCCACGCGGCCGGAGGGAGCCGGCGAAGCGGCGAGCGAGGACGCGTGTAGGGGAGTTCGAGGGGCGAAAGCCCCTCGGATAGAAAGCGACATTAGAAGAGGCTTCGTCTACAAGCGCGTCCCGCACGTCACCCTGAAGTCGATCGCGAACAATCCGGACATCAAAGAGGGCATGACGCGCGATCAGATCGACGCCGCGATCGCACGGCACGCGGAAACAGAAATCCTCTACGACAAGCCGTACGAAGACAACAAACGCGTCCGCGTGACGGGACCGTTCACGGTCGAAAGTCTGTCGCCGCATCGCGTGCTCGACACGGATCTCGACGCGCCGGCCGGCGAGATGGACGGCCGCCGCGAATCCGACTCGGGGCAGTTCGAGGCGATGATCCTCGACAACCTGCGCAAGGCCGGCGTGCAGAACACGAAAAAGAAAGAGCGCCTCCTGTTCGATCGGCTCGACCCATTTCCGGGCACGTGGATCCAGGCGACGTGCAGCTACACGGACGCCGACGGCGCGTCGCATCGCGTGGCGGTCTCGATCGGTCCCGAGCACGGCACGGTCGGACCGCAGCAGGTCAAGAGCGCGGCGCTCGAAGCCGTCAAAGGCCCCGGCAACGACGTGCTCGTCGTCTGCGGCTTCGCGTTTGACCCGCACGTGTCGGAAGAAGCGAAGAACTACGGCCGGCTCACCGTGCTCCCCACGCGCATGAATCCGGATCTGACGATGGGTGACGAGCTGCTGAAGAAGACCGGCGCCGCGAATCTCTTCACCGTGTTCGGTGAGCCTGACCTCGAAGTGATCGGCGGGAAGGATGGCTATTTGACCGTGCATCTGAACGGCGTGGACGTCTACGATCCGACGACGGGCGCGATTCGGAGCAGCTCGACCGACGACGTCGCGTGCTGGTTCATCGACACGGACTACGACGGCCAGAGCTTCTTCGTCCGGCACGCGTACTTCACAGGCGCCGACGCGCCGTACGACAAACTGAAGCGCGCGCTCCGCGCCGACATCGACGAATCCGCCTGGTCCACGCTCTACGCCACGACCAGCCGTCCTTTCGCGCCGCCGGAAACGGGCAGGATCGCCGTGAAGGTCATCAATCACTACGGCGACGAGGTGCTGAAGGTCTACGCCGTGTAGTCAACGAGCTCGACCGGCCGCCGGCCTCGCAGTTTGCCCCATCGAGCATCGCCCATCGGCCATCGGTCGCCGGCCATCGCCCGTCGGTGATCGGTCTTCAGTATGGTAATATGGCATCGATATGGTCAAGGTGACGTTTACGGTCGATGAGGACACGGCGCGAACGCTGCGCGTGACGGCCGAGCGCCTGCACAAGCCGCAGAGTCTCGTCGTGCGCGAGGCGGTCGCTGAGTACGCGGCCCGAGCCGGCAGGCTGACCGAAGCCGAGCGGCGTCGTATGCTCGCGACGGTGGACGCGATGATGAAGCGACCGCCCACACGTTCACAGGCGGAGGTCGATCACGAGATCGCGGCGATTCGGCGTGCGCGGCGTCTGGGCTGGCGACGCCATCGCGCGGAATGATCCATCTCGACACCTCCGCGCTCATCGCCGCCCTGACAGGACCGCGGACG
>JBOGIZ010000105.1:0-3295 GCA_050747805.1 Vicinamibacterales bacterium
GCCAAGTCCCCCTCGGCGAAGCCCCCCGGAAACACAAGCGAGCGAGCGCCGCGAGCGAGCCAGGCGAGCGGCGCGGGGCCCGGCGGGGCGAAGCCCCCCGGAATAACATTCGACGCGCCGTTGCTCACCGCTCTGGTCGTGGGCCGCGAGAAGCGGCGCGACGTGCCGCTCAGTGCCATCTCGCCGCGCGTGGCGCAGGCGGTCATTGCGATCGAGGATCACCGGTTTTACGACCATGCGGGCGTCGATCCGATCGGCACGGTCCGCGCCGTGGTGCTGGACCTGTTCGGCCGCCAGAAGTACCTCCAGGGCGGCAGCACGATCACGCAGCAGCTCGTGCGAACCACCTTCCTCACCGACATGTGGGGCGCCGAAGCGGCCACGAGCCGGCGGCCGACGCGTAAGTTCGCCGAATGGTTGATGTCGGTCGCGCTCGAGCGCCGCCTGTCGAAAGACAAGATCCTCGAGCTGTATTTGAACGACGTCTACGTCGGGCAGCGCGGATCGTTTGCCATTCACGGCGCGCCAGAGGCCGCGCGCCTGTTCTTCGCGAAAGACGTCAGCAATCTCTCGCTCGCCGAAGCGGCGGCGATTGCCGGCGTCATCCGCTCGCCGCCGTACTACTCTCCGTTCACGAATCCCGAGCACACCAAGGAACGGCGCAACGTCGTGCTGCACGCGATGGCCGACGCCGGCTACATTACCGCCGACGAGGCCGACACGGCCTCGCGCCAGCCGCTGCAGATTGTCGCGCGAGCGCTCGAAGCGGAGGCACCCTACTTCGTCGATTTCGTGACTCAGGAGCTGCAGGAGAAATCGAAGGCGGCCGGAGCCGTGGACGTCTACACGACGCTCGATCTGCAGCTTCAGCGGATCGCTCAGGACGCCGTGCGTGCCGGATTGCTGCACGTGGACGACGTCCTGTCGCACCGGCGCAAGCGTTCGCCGGCGCAGGCGGCGCTCATAGCCATCGACCCGCGCACGGGCGAGATTCTCGCGATGGTCGGAGGCCGCTCGTACAACCAGTCCCAGTACAACCGTGCGGTCAACGCGCGGCGGCAGCCCGGGTCGGTCTTCAAGCCATTCGTGTACCTCGCGGCGTTCGAGCGCGCCGCCGCCGAAGGGCGAACGGACGTGACGCCGGCGACCATCGTCGACGACGAGCCGACGACGTTTACGTTCAACCAACAGACATGGACGCCCGCCAATTTCGACAACGAGTACGACGGGCCGATCACGCTCCGCCGCGCGCTCGCCTTCTCGCGCAACGTCGCGACGGTGAAGGTCGCCGAATCCACCGGATACGACTACGTCGCTGCGCTCTGGAAGCGCATCGGCGTCGGCACGGTGCCGCACGCGTATCCGGCGATCACGCTGGGCGTGTTCGAGGCGACGCCTTGCGACATCGCGACGGCGTACACGATCTTCCCGAACGGCGGCACGATCCGTCCGCTCCGGGCGATCACGCGGATCGCGAGCGGCGGTTCGGATGTGGCGATGGACACGCCGGCCACGCGCGCGATCGCGCGGCCGGATACGACCTTCCTGGTCACCAACATGATGCGCAGCGTCCTCAACGAGGGCACCGGCGCGGGCGCGCGCGCGCAGGGGTTCAAAGCCGACGCCGCGGGCAAGACGGGGACCACCAACGATCTGCGCGACGCATGGTTCGCCGGCTTCACGCCCGAGCTGCTCACGGTCGTCTGGGTTGGGCTCGACGACAACCAGGCGCTCGGCCTCACCGGCGCCCAGGCAGCGCTCCCGATCTGGACCCAGTTCATGACGCGCGCCCTGGCGGCCCATACGGATCTCTCGTTCCAGGTGCCAGACGGGATTACGTTCGCCGACATCGACGCCGACACGGGCAAGCTCGCGACTCCGTTGTGTCCGCGGGTCATTCACGAGGCGTTCCTCAGCGGGACCGAACCGACTGAGCCGTGCCCGCTCCATCGCCGCTGAACTCCTTTGGCGGCCGGGGGTTGCGGGTTACGCGCTACAATGAAACGTCCCCATCCGATTTGAGGTCCTGATTTGAAACCCAAGCTCTTCGCGTGTGTGCTGCTCGTCGTGTTCACTGCTGCATGCCGAAAGGCGCCGGCCCCACAGTCAGCGGCGACAGCCGCCACACCGGCTACGGCGGCGGCTCCCGGATCACCGGCGGCAGCCACGCCTGTCAAACCCGTGCCCGCTCAGCTTCCCGACGTCGTCGCGCGCGTGAACGGCGAAGACCTGAAGAAGGCGGACTTCGACCGTATGATCAAGACGATCGAGGGGCGAGCCGGCCAGCCCATCCCGCCGGACCGGCGCGACGAGATTCTCCGCGGCGCCCTCGATCAACTGGTCGTCTACACGCTGCTTTCGCAGGAGAGCAAGACACGCGGCATCAAGATTGACGACGCCGAGATCAACGCGAAGATGCAACAACTGCGCGGCCAGTTTCCGACCGAAGACGCCTTTCAGAAGGCCCTCAAGGACCGCGGCATGACCGAAGCGAGTCTGCGGCACGACGCATCGGTCGATCTGAGCGTCAACAAACTGATGGATACCGAGGTTTCGACGACGGGCGCGCCGACCGACGCGGAAATCAAGGATTTCTACGACAAGAATCCCGACAAGTTCAAGCAGAACGAGCAGGTGCGCGCGAGCCACATTCTGATCCGCGTCGATCCGAACGCGGATGCGGCGACAAAGAAGAAGGCGCATGCCGAAATCGAGTCGCTCCTCAAGCAAGCGCGCGCGGGCGCCGACTTCGCGAAGCTCGCCCGCGAGCATTCGCAGGACAGCAGCGCGCCGCAGGGCGGCGATCTCAACTACTTCTCGCGCGGCCAGATGGTGCCGCAATTCGATCAGGTCGCCTTCTCGCTCAAGCCGGGCCAGATCAGCGATGTCGTGACGACGCAGTTCGGGTATCACATCATCAAGGTGACCGATCACAAACCGGCGCGAACGGTACCGTTCGAGGAAGCCAAGCCGCAGATCACGCAGTTCCTGACCGAGCAGAAAAAGCAACAGCACGCCGATGCGTTCATCGAGGGCTTGAAAAAGAAGTCCAAGATCGAAATCCTGATTTAATGAACACTGACCATCAGGTGCTGCCGGCGGCCGCCGCCGCGCTCGAACGCGGCGAAACTGTCGCGCTCGTCACCATCGTCCGATCCAACGGCTCGACACCGCAGCGCACCGGCGCCAAGATGCTCGTGTACGCCGACGGACGCACCGTCGGTACGATCGGCGGCGGTTGCTACGAGAATGATGCGCTGGGCAAGGCACGCGAGGCGATCAGCACCGGCACACC